>JANWIU010000067.1 GCA_025449725.1 Pseudobdellovibrio sp. | reverse complement strand
GACGGAAGCAAAGATGACTAAGGATGGTTATCGGTTACCGTCTCCCCCTAAGCCACGGATGGCTTAAAGCATAGAAGGAGTCTACATGCAGGAGTTAAATTTTTTGTTTACGATTTGTTCCCTTTACTCTGGCGTTGTCATCTTCTCCCTTTGGATGACGTTTACCGACAGAGCAAAGGTTAAGGTTCGAAAATAGTTTCTTAAGAAGTGTCTTTTGGGTTTGGTGGTTCCCCAACTGATCTTCTCGGCGGTAGCGATGAGCTACCGCTTTTTTTTATTAATCTTTAAGTTTTTCGTCTGCCGCTGAGCTGAAGCGCACAACTTGGTTAAGTGAGATATGTGATCTTTCGATTTGACGTTGAGATTGATTAGGATCTTTTGAAAGGATGCTTTCGATTTGAAGATTTTGTCCTTCGAGAGCGCAGCGGTCAGCTAAAGCTAAAAGTTCAGAACCGCTATGTCTTTCGATAAGCTCTTGTGCTGATTGATCGGTGAGCTGCCAGCAGACGATATTTTCAGCGGGTTGGCCGGCAAACACTTGAACTGAGAATGAAGTTAAAATAACTAATAATATTTTCATATTGTCTTTGGTTTCCTATTTTAAGTTCAAAACCTTTTTTTTTATTGTCCGTATTGGAGTTTAAGTCTTCCGGCCAATGAAAGCATTTGAGCATTGTCTGATGCTACATGTGATTGTAAAAGAATTCTGTCAACTTCGGCCAAGTGCCATCTGGTAATAAGCCCAAGAACAGCATGTGAATCTCCGTACTCCTTGGCTTGATGACGTAGATCCCTGGCCTGTTGATCACATATTTCAGACATTGTTAAAAGTCGTTCGCTGCCATGAGCCTCAATAAAGCGTTCAACTGTGTCAGTCGTTATGGCCGCACAGTCGACACGGGCAGGTTCTTCTGCAAAAGCACTTAAAGTAAAAAAACTGATTAAAACTAAAATGTATTTCATAATGTCTCCTAAAAATAATTACTAAAAAAATTCGCTTATTTGTTTTCTTCTTTTAATCTAGCGGCGTGATGCAGGACGCGGCCGTTTGTAGCAGCCTTAATTGCGTTTGAATAAATGGTGGTATGAGCTTGCGCACCAGTCTGAGAGCTGAACTGAATTCCGCTGTACTGACGAGCAATCTCAAATAAACTTGTTGAAAGGTCTTCGCAAGCTAAACCAACCAGTGCAATTTGTTCACTGGTGTGTTGATCAATAAACTGTTCGGTTCTGGTGTCATCCAAAATGGTGCAATCGAACGCAGGATGTTCGGGGCTCGCATTGGCGAACAGTGCTGTGAAGCTAATTAGTAAAAGAATTGCATTTTTCATAAATTCCTACCTTTTTTAGATACTTTTATAGAAATGCAAAGACTAATCCATTCAAAGTGAATTGAAAGGAACTAGGCTGTTTCAAATAGGTACGGGCAGCAGGTGAGTGACAATTTTTAGCTATATATGTCACTGTTTAACAAGAGTGTCTCATTTTGAGTTGTCCTGCCTAAGGCAATTTGATAGTAATTTTGCTGTGAAATTATCAGACCTTCGCTACGACTTTCCAGAAGAGCTTATTGCCACATCTCCTGTGCGGCCGACGCGCGTGATGTGGGTTGAAGGCGGAATGCCATCTGAGATATCGGTAGCCGAATTGGTAGAAAAAATTCCCGCAGGCGATATTCTGGTCATCAATAATACAAAAGTTTTAAAGCGCCGGGTATTCGCGGAAAATGAAACAGAAGTTTTATTTTTGGATAAAATCGATGATTCGCACTGGAAGGTTTTGTTTCCTTCTAAAAAAATAAAAATCGGTGATGAATTGAAATTGCCGAATGGCTTTGTAATGACTTTAACTGAAAAGGGCAGGCCTCAAACGGTTAAAGTAACACCTGCCATTTCTGAAAATGATTTTGCATCCATGGCTGAGCTGCCGCTTCCGCCGTATATTCAAAAAGCCCGGGGAGAACGTCATAACGTTACAGCAGACGAAAGCTGGTACCAAACAGCCTGGGCTGAAATTCCAGGAAGTATGGCTGCGCCAACAGCCAGTCTGCATTTTTCTTTGCAGGATATTGAAAAATTAAAATCCCGCGGCGTAAAAGTTGTTGAGCTGACTTTGCATGTGGGGCTGGGAACGTTTTTGCCCGTCAGCGCAGACGATTTAGATAATCATGAAATGCATTCTGAAAATTATGAAATTTCTGAAGCCGCTTGGAATGAAATTAAAAAAGAAAAATCTGGCGGCAAAAAAGTTTGGTCACTGGGCACAACGACCACCAGAGTTCTTGAAAGTGTGGCGCGAACAGGAGTTCTATTCGGCAGCACGGACATTCTGTTGCAAGAGGGCAGTGAATTTAAGATCGTTGACAGACTGCTAACGAACTTTCATCAGCCTGAATCAACATTGCTGGCGCTTGTTTCAGGTTTTGTAGGACTACAAACGGTAAAAAAATGTTACCAATGGGCCATAGCTAAAAAGTTCAGACTTTTCAGCTACGGGGATTTGTCAGTTTGGATTAACTAATCAACATTCGTCGGAGCAGTTGGCAGAGTTAATGCGCCGGCAACATCGCCAATGGGGCTCAGGTTTTCAGTTGTGTTTGAAACACTTCTTGTCTGAGACGTTCCATCATTCCAGTTCATGACCATAGTTGTTCCGCTTGCGACATTTTCAGCCGCTTCACAACCGGCCACTGGGTCGAACGTGGTGTGAGTGGTTCCGGAAACTGTAAATTTACCTGAACTCAATGATAAATCCTGGCGCTGAACTTTTGAAACCGGTGTGTGATTCTGATCAGGACCGGTCCACGCACAGATCATTCCGGAAATGCTTCCTGGGCCTACCTGCATTGTTGGTCCATAGCCAAAGAAGGCCGTTCCATTAACGACTCCACCGGATTCGCTCAAGATGGCGTTGAACGTACGTGTGTGAGAGTCACCATTGCCGGCTTGCCATGCATAGGCGTAGGTTCCGGTAAAATTAGCAGGATTAATTGAGGCCAAAAGATAATCTGCATTGTTGTTCCAGAGTTTTGTATAATCAACGCTATAATTAGTAGACGAAACATAAGGATTACCGGAAGCGCCGTTGAAATTAATTTTTTTCAAAAGTAATTTGCCGGCAGTTGAAGACGACTTTTCATACTCCAGTGAGGCGCCATCCGTACTTCCGGGGCCACCTGAATCTGTGACCTTCACTGAAATTTTTCCTTTGTTGGTCGAATCATCTGCGGCCGTCGGAATGTGCTTTAAGCGAATTTCAAAAGTTTTTGTTCCGACAGTGCCAGCCAGAGTCGTAACGTAAACTGCGTTACCAGAAGAGTCATTTGTGTCCCTAAGGATTTCTGCCGCAGATACTGTCATAGTAGAACTGTTAATCGTTACCACCCCAGCCATAACCGAAGTTAAATCAAGACTGCTGGACGGTGATGACGGAAGCGAGTAACCATTCTTATTGGCTACGCAAGCCATCCCTGCCGTGATGAACTGGGCTGTATCAATAAATGATATGGCACCTTTCATTTGAGCATTTAACTGAGCAGCTACACAGGCCTCGCCGGAAGAAGCTTCGGTGTCGGTCCAAATTCCTAAGTCTCCGCCGGGCCAAGTTCCTGATGTTCCATCAACTTCGTGATCGGTCCAGGCGACGCTTGGACCATAACAATTAGCACGCCCAGCGTTTTGCAAATTCAATGAAATAGCACAACTGGAAGGAGGTGTATCGGCAATCAAAACTTCTAACGCGTCTTTTTTTTCTTTTGGAGAATCTTCAGGATCTGGACCAACCATCGCGATAACATCGCCAAGCGCAACATATGCCGGGCCAGTGGAAAATAAAGAACCGCCCGTGCGTTGTGCGGTAGGGGAAGTTAAAACCATATCTTCCGCAAGGACTGACGAAAAATCTGAACCGCCGCCGGTGACAACTCCAGTGGAGATTCCGCTGCAGTTCAAAAGTAAAAGTGAACCGGCCAAAATAGTTGCGCCACTGACGATGTAAGAATATTTTTTCACGTAAGTCCTTTGTTGAAGTACGGGTAATCATCGGACCTTGTGAAAAACTAATGAACGGGACTAACCCCTAGAAAATAAATTTCAATTTAAGGCCATTGTCGGGTTTGCCCCGCATCAATGACTATGTTTTGTCCAGTTATGCTGGGATTTTTAACAGTGAACCAAACGGCTTCGGCAATTTCATCAGCGCCGACAAATTTTTTAAGCGCGACCTGATTTTGAATGATGTCATTTACGCGAGTAGGATTTTCTTTCATCTTTCGGTCCCAGGAGCCATTTTCGATCCAGACATTCCCGGGAGAGATCGCATTAATTCTGACTCCCATCGCAGCCAATGGCCGCATCAGTTGCTGAACAAGCGAAAGGACCGCAGCTTTTGCGACCGAATAAGAAAGAGCCACTGAAATTTTTTCGATACCGGCAATGGAAGAAATGCAAACAACCTGGCCTTTGCTTTTTTCAAGCAATGGCAAAAACGTATTAATCGCACCGACTGCCGAAAAAAAATTAATATCAAAAACACGCTTCCATTCAGCCAGCTCTACAACAACTTCTTGTGAAGTTTTACCGGAACCGATATTTGTGACCAGGAGGTCTAAGCTTCCGCCGTTTTGTTCAACGAAGCTTAAAGCTTCTTTTAAGCCCGATTCCGTCGTGAGATCGCCCACCCAAGATAAAGCCTGGCCGTTCAAAGATTTTATTTCCTGCACGGTTTTATCAACATCTTCTTTGTTTCGACCTGTAACAAATACGGTATAATTTTCTTCGGCCAGTTTAAGGGCAATTTCACGACCGATACCGCGGCTTGATCCGGTTACAAATGCTGTTTTTTTCATACGTTTAGTCTAAACACGGACTTCGACAATATCAATTTGAAAAAGATGACAGATTCAGGTGATTCAAGTACAAACTCCTTATGACTTCCGAAACCTTACAACTGGGCCAATTCAAATTGCATGGCAAAAGCGGTCGTGCGCGTCGTGCGACGTTCATGACTTCGCATGGCAGTTTTGAAACTCCGACATTTATGGCAGTGGGTACGAAGGCTACCGTAAAAGCCATGACCCCTGAAGAGCTAAAAAGCTGCGGCACTCAAGTGGTTCTCGGAAACACCTATCATTTGCATTTACGTCCCGGTGAAAAATTAATTAAAAAAATGGGCGGCCTTCACAAGTTTATGAACTGGCAAGGACCGATATTGACCGATTCAGGCGGCTTCCAGGTTTTTTCGCTGTCAGGCTTACGCAAAATGAGCGAAGAAGGCGTTGAGTTCAGCTCCCATTTGGATGGCGCAAAATATTTTATCTCGCCGGAAAAAAGTATGGAAATCCAGATGGACCTGGGATCTGACATCATTATGGCATTTGATGAATGCCTCGGGTACCCGGCGACTGATGATCAAATTAAAAAATCCATGGACTTAACTTATCGTTGGCTTTTACGTTCGCAAAAAGCCATGCAGCGACCGGAAAGTCTTTTGTTTGGTATTATTCAAGGCGGATTAAGTTTAGAACATCGCAAGTACTCTTTAGAGCAGGTCACCAGCGTCGACTTACCAGGTTACGCTCTCGGTGGCTTTTCAATCGGCGAGCCGATTCATTTAATGCACGAACTCCTTCCGAATATCGCACCCTTGATGCCCGAAAATAAGCCACGCTACCTGATGGGAGTGGGCACTCCGCTGGATTTGATTATTTCTATTGATTCCGGAATCGATATGTTTGACTGCGTTTTGCCGACGAGAGTGGCCCGCAACGGCACTTTGTATACTTGGCAGGGCCGGATCAGTATCAAGCGCCAAGAGTATAAAGAAGATTCTGGGCCTTTAGATCCGGAATGTGATTGTTATACGTGCACAAATTACTCAAGAGCTTACCTTCGTCATTTGTTTTTAAGTGGTGAAATTTTGGGCTCAAGACTAAATACAATTCACAATCTGCACTTTTACATGAAAGTGATGGAAAAAGCCCGCAAAGCACTTGATGAAAATCGCTGGGAACAGTACCGCGATGACTGCCTAACGCGTTTTGTAAGATCCGATAAAAACACCTAGCAATTACTTGATCTAAAAACCTTTTAAGGGTTCAATTTTACATTACGTTTTTTAAATTAATGTTCCTAATGAAAGAGGTTATTTCATGATCCATTTAATTTTTAATTCACTGCAGGCTTTTGCGCAGGACGCTGCTGCTACAGCGGCACAGGCGGAGCCTGCTCAAGCGGTTCAGCAAGCGCCGGGTTGGATGCAGTTCGTGCCTTTCGCTGTGATTTTAGGTGTGATGTACTTTATCGTTATCCGCCCGCAAGCCAAAAAACAAAAAGACACTCAGAATTTTCTGCAAGCACTTCGCGTCGGCGATCAGGTTGTTACGCAAGCCGGAATTCTCGGGCGCATCACAGCTTTGACTGATCTGATTGCGACTCTCGAAATAGCAAATCAAGTTCAAATCAAAATTCTAAGAGCACAAATTGCCATGTCACAAGCGGCATTACAAACAGCTAAGAAAGAAGGAAACTAACATGGAAGGTTTACGTTCACGCACCTGGATTGCTGCAATAGTTATTGCGGTTGCCGTTGCATCGATTATTCCGAATTTTGCGGATACATCGGCGCTGAAATGGTGGCCGGCAGGTAAATTAAATTACGGGCTCGACATTCAGGGCGGCTTGCACTTGGTTATGGGCGTTGATATTGACGGAGTTGTTGCAACTTCGGTTGTTCGTCAAACTCAGGCATTAAAAGCGGAACTGGAAAAAGAAAACGTAGTGGTAAAAGAATTTACTACAAGTTTAGCCAAACAAGGCGAATTCGGTATCGTAGCTAACTCTGTTGAAGATGCAAAAAAAATTGAAGCTTCAATTCAAAAAAATCACCCAAATTCTTTGCAGGTATTAAACGTTACCGGTGAAAGCGTGGAAGTGAAGTATCTGGAAGCTTATTTGCTTGATCAAAAACAAAACGTAATTCGTCAGGCTATTGAAACAATACGTAACCGTATTGATGAGTTCGGCGTGGCGGAGCCATCCATCACACAACAAGGTGCTGACCGGATTCTTGTTCAGTTACCGGGTATGGCTGATGCTGAAAGAGCCAAGCAGCTTATCAACACTACTGCAAAACTTGATTTCATGATGGTTTCCTATGAAAAGTCTCCGGATGAAATCCGCCAACTGATTGCAGATGCAGAAAAAGCCGGTGGTTATTCCATGTCGACTTTAAAGTATACTGAATACATCGCGAAAGTTAATCAGGACTTACAAGGTAAAATTCCTCCTAAGACAATCGTGTATTTCCAAAAATTAGATAACGCAAAAACAATGGACGTGGGATCAACTCCGTTCTTGTTGCATACTGATACTGATCTTTCAGGAGATTATCTGGACAGCGCCGCCGTTAGCTTCGGTCAATATGGCGAGCCGGAAGTTTCTTTACGCTTTAATCCGACAGGCGCCACCAAATTTTCAAATTTGACAGGTGAGAACATTAACAAGCAAATGGCGATTGTTCTGGATAAAGTTGTTAAAACGGCGCCGAACATTCAAAGTAAAATTCCTAATGGCGAGGCCCGCATTACTTTGGGCCGTTCAAACAACAAAGATCAAATGGAAGAGGCAAAATTAATTGCCACAGCTCTTCGCGCCGGCGCACTGCCTGCTTCATTAGAGCAGCTTGAAGAACGACGTGTTGGTCCTTCATTGGGTAAGGATGCTCTTGATAAAGCAAAGCTTGGTTCTTATATAGGTTCGATTTTGATTATGATCTTTATGATTGTTTACTACCGCACCATGGGATTGGTTTCGACAATGGCTTTGGTTGTGAACATTCTTTCAATGTTTGCATTGCTGGGTTCACTTGGCGCTACTTTAACATTGCCAGGTATCGCAGGGATGGCGCTGACAGTAGGGTTTGCGGTCGATGCGAACGTCCTGATTAACGAGAGGATGAGGGAAGAGATTTTAAAAGGTGCCTCCCTGAAGTCCGCAATAAAGGAAGGTTACGATAAAGCGATGTCGGCAATTATCGATTCCAATATTACTGTTTCAGCGACGGCACTGGTGCTCTTGTATTTCGGTACAGGGCCGGTACGTGGATTCGCGGTGACATTATTAGTGGGTATCGTTTCAACATTGTTTGCAAACGTATTTGTTTCAAAAGTTATAGTAGATAATTTAGTACACCGCTTCGGTGTTAATAAGTTTTCGGTGTAGGAGAATATATGGCAGTAAATACAAAAGAATCTTTTGGCCGTTATGATTTCGTAAAAAATGTTGGCCTCTTTGGCGGCATCTCAGCTTTGATTTTTGTTTTTTCCGTTGTTTACTTAGCAGTACGGGGAATCAACTACGGAATCGACTTTAAAGGCGGTACTGAAATTCAAGTGAAGTTTTCTCAGTCCGTTCATATCGATGAAATCCGTAAAACGGTTGATCCTCTTCACTTAGGCGAAGTCGGAGTTCAGGGTATCGGAGAAGGTTCAGAATACATTATACGTTTCGTCGGTGAAAAAGGCGCGAACGACAAAGAAACTAATGACAAATTAAATGCAGCTATTGCGCGAGTTAAGGAAGCTATTTCTACTCAATACGCAAGCGTAGGCGCGGAAATCCGCCGCGTAGATACAGTAGGACCACAAGTCGGTGCAGAGTTAAAGCGCAGCGGTTTGCTGGCGGTATTTTATTGTCTATTGGTTATTTTAGTTTACGTAGCAATGCGGTTTGATTACCTCTACTCTCCGGGTGCAGTTATCTGTTTGTTACATGATGCTGTCATCACGCTGGCAATATTTATCCTTGTAGGAAAAGAAGTTAACGTTCCTATTTTGGCTGCGATTCTTTCACTCATAGGCTTCTCGTTAAATGACACGATTGTGGTTTTTGACCGTATTCGTGAAACAGAGCACACTTATAGAGGGCACGGCTGGGCGTTTATTATCAATAAAGCTATCAATGATATGTTGGGGCGTACGCTGATTACTTCGGGAACGGTTTTTGTCAGCTCGCTTTGCCTGTACATTTTTGCCGGCGGAGTTGTGGCTGATATTGCGTTCGCAATTTGTGTGGGTATCTTCTTCGGAACTTATTCATCTATTTACATCGCGGCTCCATTAATTTTAATTATGGAGAAACTTAAGCTAAGCCCGCGCGCAGCTTAAGAAACTGTATAAACGATGCCGCAATGGAAACCGCGATCTCATCAAAGTCCTAAACTTGTCGGACCATTTCCCGATCTGATCGCGCGCGTTTTAGCGTCGCGCGGTCTGACTCAGGAAAAGTTAGATGATTTGCTGAATCCAAAATTGGCGGCGTTAAAAGACCCAATGACTATTAAAGGCATGAAGGTGGCAGTAGACCGCCTGATTCAAGCTTTTAAGAAAAAAGAAAAAATCTGTATTTATGCAGACTTCGATTTGGACGGCACCAGCGGCTTAGCTATTTTAAAGCAGGGTTTCGAAAAGATCGGCTTTACTGATGTGGCCTTTTATCAGCCAAAGCGCCTCAGCGAAGGTTACGGCTTTCATGCCGAAGCTGTCGAAGAACTAGTTGCGCTTGGAATTACATTAATTGTGACCGTAGACGTGGGCATTACGTCGTTTAAAGCATTTGAAAAAGCAAGAGAGCTGGGTATTGACGTGATCTTAACTGATCACCATTTGCCTGCGGAAAAGCTTCCTGACGCTTTAACCGTTGTGAACCCGAATCAGAAGGATTGCACTTCCGGCCTTGGTTATTTATGTGGGGCAGGAGTTGCGTTTTATTTGCTTCGCGCTTTGAAGCGCG
>JANWIU010000066.1 GCA_025449725.1 Pseudobdellovibrio sp. | reverse complement strand
GGGAGCTCCTTTGGGGAAAGGGTTTAGTTTTCGTTTTTAAACGTATTAGAGCTTTTACTCATCAATATCAGGTCCATTATGAAACACGTGCCTATTCGTTTTGAGACATTATTTTGTCGAGTTCTTTGACTGTGTGACAAAATTTGGTAAACGTTAAATATTATGAAAGTTGATAAAGACAGGCCATCAAGTTGGCGAAAATACGATTCGTTAAATTGCACCAAGTGCAAAGCGAATTGTTGCGCAATGCCTGTTGAAGTTAAGATTTCAGACCTCATTAGATTAGAGCTGACAACAGTGGATGAAGCCGAAAACTCTGTAAAAAAGGTAGCAAAAAGGCTTAAAAAAGAAGGTTATATATCTTCTTATCGTGAGGGCACTGAGTTTTTTATGCTGACTCAAAGACCCAATTCAGACTGCTATTTTTTGGATGCAAAGACACGTCTTTGCACCGTGTACGACAAGCGACCGGATACTTGCCGGCAGTTTCCGGCACAGGTGGGCACAAGAGTCGGTTATTGTCCGGTTGAATATAAGTAGCCTGTTAACGACCTGATCATAGCAGGTGACGCTAAATGGCTTTTGCGATCTCTCCTTATATTATGTCTCAATTTGACTAACTCATGCCTAACCTATGCGTTTTGGGCTTAACAACTTGGTATTACTTATGCTTTAAGGAATGTAAGGAGACCGATATGGGTTCAAACCTTTCTAAAGCAGAAAAATTTCTATTTATAGTTGCAGCTGTAGCTATAACTGCTTTTGTCGGCTTCTTTGCCTTCATCAATAAAAAATCAATGTCTGATAAGTTTAACTTTGCGGTAGAAACCGGAATTAACTATAAAATGGCCCGTCCTGACCAGGCCTTTTCTGAATATACGTTAGAAGGACGCGAAGTAGATCAGGTTTACGAAGGTTTAACACCTGAAAAGAAAAAAGAAATCGCCAAAAAGAAAGCTGCAGCCGCTAAAGCCAAAGCTAAAGTTGCAGCCAAGAAAAAAGAAGATGATAAAAAGAAGCTGACTCAAGCCAAGCAAAAGCAGGCGAGAGACTCTCAATTACAGGCTTTAACTCAAGCTCGTCAAAATGAATTAAAAAAACTTTTAGAAAACCAAAAGGCTAAAAACCAATCTGGTGATGTTAGTCCAACTTACGCTACGCAGGTTTCATCTCCTGAAAATACAGTTCAAGACGACGGAACAGGTAAATCTAAACCTAAAAAATCTTATGCTGAGTGGAGAAGTCTTATTTTCTCTAGCCCCACTAACGAAAATATCGGTCTGTTTGTAACTGCTTTTAGAAAAGGCGAAGTGACTGCGACTGAATTACAAGCGATGGCGCAGGATTTATTAGATCAAAATGACAATACCTTAAAAGGATTAGGTCTTGCGATTTTAAGATCGGCGCCTTCACTACAAAGTTTATCTCAATTAGTCCACGAGCAGGCTAATGTTCCGGCAGCTTTTCAATCTTATGTAGAAGCGGCCTTAGTTAATTACTTCCTTCCGCAAAATATCACTTATTTAAAGTCGGCTTTACAAACTCGTGATCAAATGCTGCTTTCAAAAGTATTAAGTCTCTTGCAAACAAACCTGCCGCGAATCAGTCAAAACGATTTCAGTATGTTTAATGAGCGAGGCCGGGGTTCTGTAACGGATGTGAATGTATCGATCCAAAGCTTTATCGTTTTGGTTCCGGCTTTAACAACATTAAGCTCTTCTAACGATGAAACCGGGTTAGCAGGAACGGCTCAGCAGGTTTTATCTCTTATTCAAACGTATAATAACGTTGCCAGAAATTAAGTCTTAGATTTTTCTATGATGGCAGTAGTCGATTTACCATTGACGAAATTCAAGGATTTGACCTGACCACCATAAGACATAACAAAGTCAGACCCGACGATTTGTTCGATCTTCCAATCGCCGCCCTTTACAAGGACGTCAGGCTTTATCTTTTTAATCAAACTCAACGGTGTATCTTCGGAGAAAAGAATGGTGTGGTCCACAGCTTTAAGAGCAGCCAGAATAGCACTGCGATCATTTTCATTTTGGATCGGACGTGTAGGCCCCTTAAGAACTCTTACAGAGGCATCCGTATTGATTCCGACGATGAGAATGTCACCCAGTTTTTTAGCTTCTTCCAGATAAGTAACGTGACCGATGTGAAGTAAATCAAAGCAACCGTTTGTAAATACAATTTTTTTATTTTCTTTTTTATAGGATTCTACCTGAACGCCTAAATTCGAATCGGAAAGAACTCTCGGAAAATTAGGCATTCGCTTTTCTAAATAATGTAATACCGGAAATTTGACCGGCGATATCTTTATTAAACAAGTACGATAAAATCTGCATGGTAATAAAACCGGTAGCAATAACGATGAGACTTCTAAATGCGATCCGCGGAATATAGCTTAATGATTCCATCTCGTTTGATTTTCCGCAACGTTGATCAAAAGCCCATTCTCCCGGAGTGAAACCCAAGAAAGCTCTGTTCACAACCATGTACACAAACGCAACGGATACAAACAACAATGTCGTTGCCATAAAGATTAATCCTGAAGTTTCAGGATGAGTCAGGTTCAAGAATAAATCGACGCGTGTGATTGTCAGCATGACAATCATGCTCAGTAAGAACGCTGCAAGAATTAACATTCCATCCAATGTTGCTGCAAACAAGTATGGACGCGATTTGCGAAGCTCTTCAGGAGTGCGCACTGTTTCAGTTGCGAAATCTAAATGACGCTTTTGATTTAAATTTTTAAGGATTTCATTTACCGCAGTTTGGGCTTTTGCAATTGAATCATCTTCAACAACTGGAATATTAATGTTGCTGCGTCCGGTTTGAGTTTGAGTATATCTAGGAAGTGGAGCAGAAAAAGTACTTGGTGCCGCCGGAATATCTGTAATATTAAAAGTTTGGCGGGTAGTCGGCTGAGGACGGGAAGTTAGCGTTTCAAAATTTGCAGAAGTAGCTGCGGCAGCTTTTTGTTTTTTATGAAAGCCCAATCCTTCATTGATTGGTCTAAATTCAAATTCTTCAAAAGGATCTTTGGTTAAATCAGCCATTCAATTTACCCCTCAACATCAGGCTATTCCATGAGCCCGAATTCATACTTTAGGACGGAGACTAAGGTCATGCAAGCCGTTTCAACACGTAAAACTTGGGGTCCGAGAGTGACTGGATTTAGGCCCAGTTGCTTCATTTTTGATACTTCTTGGTCTGAAAACCCGCCTTCGGAGCCCACGATAATCCATATATTCTCTGGCGCAGGATTATTAGCTCCACTTATGGAAGCTATATAATCTTTGATTGCTAAGGTGCTGTCGCCCTCATATGCAAAAAGACACTTATTTTGTGTCCCCGGGTTAATAAATTCGAGCATGTTTGTCCATTCAACGGGCTCGTGGATTTTCAAAAGTTCGCCGCGGCCCGATTGCTGAGTGGCCGAGATAATAATTTTTTGCCACCGTTCAGTTTTGCCGGCCGGTAAATTGTCAGGCTTTCTTATGAAACTATAGTCAGAACAAAACGGAAGTATTGAGTAAACACCCATCTCGACTGCTTTTTCAATTATGCTGTCCATGACCTGATATCGCGAAACCGAAAGAGCAATGTGAATATGCGGATTCGGTAATTTTTGAATTTCTCTTGTTTCGATAATTTTTGCGAGCCCTTGTTTTTTATCTACAGCAGTCACTTCTACCAGATAGGCCTTGGAATCTTCGGTAATGACTTCGAAGTGCTGACCTTTTTCCTGTCGGCAAACGCCGAAGATATGATGATAAACATCACCCTTGAATGTGACTTCGTCATTGTAGATAGAATTTTTTTCGATCCAATAGCGTCGCATTCGATTAACCTTTTTGAACCCAGTAACCAACCCATTCGTCTTTTTGAATGCGTTTGATAACTTTTAAAGGATTCGCCTCGATGAATTTTTCAAAAAATAAATTATCGCGCTCTTGCAGGATGCCCGTTAAAAAAAGATGTCCGCCGGTTTTGGTTATACGAAGTAAATCTTTTTGAAGTCTGATAAGAACACCGTCGATAATATTGGCGACGACGACGTCATACTGTTCACGCAATTCATCTAATTGCAAATTTGTGATTTCAACATGCTGAGTTTTGTTCAGTTCACAGTTTTCGCGGGCTTTTCTTCTGGCTTCAATATCAATTTCAACACCTGTAATTAAGCCGTAGCCAAGCTTTTCTGCCAGCACTGCCAAAATGGCTGTACCGGTACCGACATCACATGCTGTCCAATTTTTTATTTCGTTAGGGTATTCGGTGGCGATTTTATTTATAAAGTAAGAGGCCATTTTTGTTGTGGCATGAGTGCCGGTACCAAAAGCCATTCCGGGATCAATTTTAATTTCAATTTCGGCTTCTGGGGGCTTCGGAAGCCAAGAAGGCACAACCCAGGCTTTGCCAACAAGTTTGAACGCAACAAAACCCTTCTTCCATTCTTCTAACCAGTCTTTGCTTTCTTCTTCAGAAGTCATGCAACGTACTTCAGAAAATTTTTCTCTAAGGCCACTAAAAAATTCTGCAGTAGGGCGGGCTTCAAAAAATACATCCAACTCTAAAGCTTGCCGAGAAACTAATGAGGGGTCGTATGTAAGGTCAGGCTGAGTAAAACTTAATGCTTCGCTAAGGCCCAAAGCTTTGTGCAGAAAACAGTAGCTAGTTACTTCTTGTTCTTTGGGGGTGCTAACGTTGGAAAGTCGCACTCGAAAATAGGTTTCACTCATGGCTACATTTTGTGCCACAAAAGCGGGGGTTAGGGTAGTTTAATTTACCCCTTCGGCATGCTAATAGCCGTGAAAATTTTTTACAGCTGAGTCGGTAAAGGAATGATCTTTTTTAGCAGAGGCGGCATCTCATTAGCAGGCACGCGAGTCTCTTCAGTTTTAGTTGTTTCAGTTGACGGATTGGCGGTCGGTGTAGTTGGCGTAGTCACTGCCGGGGCCGTGCTGGCTGCATCAATAACATTGACGGTATCAAGTCCCGCTGTTTGAATCGGTTCTTCTTTTTTTACCTCATTTTCAGAGGTTTTCTTTTTGTAATTTGGCTTCGTATAGTCAATGTAAGAACCATTCATATCAATTTTGTCGCCGCTCATAATGGCGGTTTGTTCAAGCATGGCTTCTTCATCACGGGAAGTTAACTTAAATTCACGGGCAACAGAAACTTTGTTGCCGACTTGAATTACTTTTAATAATCCAACTTGAGTATCAAAATCACCGACAGTTTTTGTTGCAGACTCTTTTACATATATTTTACGTTTTACTTTAATGACTAAATTTTTTCTTAGTGCAGAACCTTCGCCGGCGTTAATGTAATAATCTTTGTAAACGACGTCGTCATCAGAAAGTGTGATGTTGCGTTTAACCTCAACTACTGACATGTCCTGGGCGTGCGTAACGGAAGCAGACAATATAATTGAAGCGATTGCGATGCTTGTAAAAATAAAAAGATTTAACTTTTTCATACTGTATTTATCGGGATGGGAAGGGGGCGTCTCAAGTCGAGTCGAGTCGAGAAAATATTGGTTAAGCGGAGAATTTGTTACCTATTGCCGGAGTCCTATCAGCAACTCTCAAGTAGAAGACAGATTTGATGTCAGAATAGTCTCTTACAGCCATATTCGATAAATCTGTACGCCATTCTTTAAAGTCGCTTGAGTTTAAATAAGAGTGAGATGCAGGGGTAAGAATTAAGAATGAGGCAGCACTATCTAAGTTTTGATTCAAGACCTTAGAATAGGCCTCCAAGCGGTTTGAGCGGATAATGACCTCTCCCTCTATGTCTAGCTCCATTTTAGTCTGAACGTTTCCCTGAAGGGCCAATCTCACATTCCCAACGTCGATTCCAGCGCCGATCTTTAAAGGTGTTTGAATGTCATACTTTTTAAGAAGTAGATTAAAACTATCAACAAAAAGCGGAAAGTTCTTTTCAATTGCTTTTAGATAAGTCTTTATTTTTCGGTCTTCGGCCCTTTGGACTTCTTCGCCCAATGCTTCAATATCAGAGAGATCAATTTCATCCATTACAGCAAATGAAAGAAGGTGGCCGTCACCATTTGACTTATGCAAATATCCCCCAATTCCGATAAAGGTTTTGCCTAGGATGTTGTGATATTCTTTCATGAAGCTGGAAACCATTTCTTTATCGTGAGATTTAACAAACGTTGTAAATCCTCTTAGATCCATCGACAAGACAATTCCCTGGGTTCTGAAGTTTGACAGCGTCTCTAAAGTTTCATTTTTAATGGCATCTACAAGATTTTTTCCCAAGAAAGGTCTTACTGCTTCTTTGAATTTAATGTCGTAGCAGGTAAGCTTTTTTCTAAGTAGAAACAAGATTCGTGCGCAGACAAAGCTTATTAGCAGACTACTGACTGAATCATTTATGAAAAGAGTCAAAAGATCTTTATTTTGACTCAGCATAAAGATAAGTGGTGCAAAAAAAGTTACAACAAAAGCCGCTAAATGGATTAGAAACAATTTTAAATTAGGTGCAATGAGTAAAAACGATAGCATTAGGCAAAACATATTCGCCGCATGGAAATAGATGTAAACATTCAAATTGCCGAGTAAGATAATCGGCCAAACATTTATTAAGCAAGTTCCGAGATAAATTAAAGGGAACCCAACGGCCCACAAATAAATTTTTACCGTCGTGGACTGGAAATATTTTTTCATCAAGAAGGCTGCAAAGAAGCTTGGAAACGTAGAGAGAAAAATCCGTGGTATGACATTGTCATACATTGTAATGGTCGAATCAAAATTTCTTAAAATATTTAAAGTTTGAAAGCCATAGAATAAGGAGCCTGTTCCAAAAAGGAGAAATAAAATTATTGCTCTATCAATAAAGCCATTAAGAAGCGATATTTCCGCTTCTTTCTTTTGAATCTCGTCTAACGGTACTTCTACTTCCTTAAGAAACATCTTGTATTTCGTTAGCCAGTGACGTCTTTAACGTTTCTCTTATCTGATTAAGAAGCTCTGTTTCGGAAGAAATGAAGCTATTGACATCATCTTGAGTCAGCAAGACTGCACCGTTTGGAATATTTGCACCGGCTGGAATGTCGATCGCGGGTCCAATCGTAACTTTAGTTCCGATATGGCTCATCTGTCCTACAGTAGATCCATCGCCAATTTTAACCCCATGTCCGACGCCGGCGCGAGGGAGAACCTTGACGTGATTACCCAATTTAACTCGGATACCCATTGCGGCTCCAACTCCTATTTCCGAATTCTCACCTATAATAGAAGGGCCAATAATTACCATGTGACCAACAAGAGAATTTTTCCCGATCTCAACTTTGTCTACAAGAATGTTTCCGTTTGAAAGGCAGAGATTTGTTCCAATCGTCGCACGATTTGAAAGATAGACATTTTCATCAAAATTCAACAGTGGTAGATCCCTAATCCAAGTGTCAGGGTAAATATTAATATTCATTGATCTACCTTTATAGCCGAACAATTTGAAAACTAGCGTTTTCAACATAGGAATGAATAGTACCACCGAGTAAAGAGGGCGGAAGTAGTACAATTGCGTCCAACAGCCTCCATAAATTCTTCTAAGCAGGTATACAGGATGAAGTGGCTGACGGGGAAACACGCCAACTACGATTCCACGATGCGCAATCGAACTCAATATCCCTGCCAGAATCGCAAAAGATATCATGAAGATTGGAACAAATGATACCATCGAAACAAACTTTACGATTTTGTCGGCCGAATCGATACCATAAATAAAATAGGGTGTTAATCCTAAGCTGAAAGACCCGAGCCACAGAGCGGAAATTATAAAAATAGGTAGTGTGTTTTTCACGCTGACCGCACTTTCCTATGAGATTGTGTTCCCGCTATAGCTTTTACAAGCATCGTGACGTGTTCTTCAGATAAGTGGTGGCCATTTAGATTAGCGGAAACCTCATATCCGGACTGATTTAATATGTGAGATGCGAGCCCGGAAACGTGCAGGCCGTTAGCTTGAGACACGTGTTTCGTATCCACATGTTTTGAATTTGTTGCTTTATGTAACTCCTGATGCAACAGATTTGTTTCTGTAAGAGTAGCGCTACTAACAATTTTTTTGTGGATAAGAATGAGACTCAAATTAAAGAGATGAACACAATTCACTTTGTGATTAGTGCTTTCATGGCAGGTGACAATCAGGTCGTTACCTTCATTAGTTACTTTCATCGATTTGTGTCTTACAGTGTGTTCGGCAACTTGATGCTGATTTGAAGCCTGATTTGGTAATACTAACCTTGCTTCAACTCCAACGTTTGAAAGTAATGTCGTACCTCCGAGCTCTCTAAGGTCTTGCTCGTGATTTCCTACTAATGATGCTCTTTCTTTGATGACTCTAAGCTTAGACATAACTAATCCTCCGCTTAACGTATCGTCTTGAGAGGGTTTAGGGTAAACTAGACAATCGTGTTGAAGAGGACTAGTAAAAGATTAAGTTTCCAATAGAACCGGAACTTAACCCTGATTCAATTTCTTATCAAATTTCTTTCTATTAGCAGAAGGTTCCGCAGCCTTAGTCGACTTGTGGCGCACGTCTCGACGAGCGTGAACTTCTTCCGGAAGGTCTGACAGGAACACTCTGTTCGCTGCGGCTTCGTTAAGGTAAACTTTTTGACCGCGGCCAAGGGTTCCGATGCGTAATTTGCCGATCGCCACACGGTGCAGCTTTATAACGTCAAATCCGATCTTCTTAAACATCTCTTTAACCTGATGGTTTTTACCTTCAGTAATAACAATTTTATACCAGTCGTTTTTCTCAGATGTTTTTTTACCTTTAACTTTAGCAACTTTAAGTTTTTCAATGTGTTTTGCTCTTACGCGACCACCGGGAATGCTCACGCCGGTTAAAAGTTTTTTAATCTGGTAGGGTTGTGGCTGGCCTTCCAGCTTAACATGGTAAGTTTTCGTTACTTCTGTTTTAGGATGCATAACTTTTTGGGCGTAATCACCATCGTTAGTTAAAAGCATTAAGCCTTCACTGTCCCAGTCTAAACGGCCAATCGGGAATACGCGTGCAGGAACGTCTTCTAAAAAATCAGCAATAGTCGGGCGCTCTAATGGATCGCTCATCGACGTGATCACGTTTTTAGGTTTGTTAAACATGATATAAATGTTTTCAGCCTTTGATTTTAAAGGCTTTCCATCAACTGTAATCTTGTCTTTGAACGGATTAACTTTAATACCGAGCTCGTACACTTTTTTACCGTTTACGACTACAAGTCCTTCAGTAATTAATTTGTCGGCGCCACGGCGTGAAGCCAATCCGCGTTCTGCTAATAATTTGTTTAATCGAATTAAATTTTTATCTTGTTCCTGAGTTGTCATTTTAGAGCCTCCTCCATTTTTGGCTTAAGCTCATTCATCGTGAGGAATTGGGTGAACGTCAGCTCTTTTAATACGTCGCCATTTCTATTGATAAAAATGACTGTTGGCAAGCCTTTGACGTCATATTTTTTAAGGACCTTTTGAATTTCTTCGTTATCTTCCGTGGCATTAAACCTAACCAAGGTATAAAGCTTCGAAATCTGCTTAAATTCGTCTGTAGAAAACGTTTTTGCAGCCAATTCATGGCAGGCGCCGCACCAGTCGGCGTAGAAGTCTAAAAACACCGGCTTTCCATCCTTTTGGGCCTGCATTAACACTTCTTCAGAATAGGGCATCCAAGCGCTTTCGCTAACTTGGTTATTGTAATCAGCTTGGTAAAGGGTAGTTGTCAGGTATTCCGGCTTAAAAAGAATTGTAACAAGTACCGCTGTCGAAAATACAAATAAGGCCAGCAAAATGCTTTGGCGAATTAAACGGCGGGCTTTAAAGTTAAAGGCGCCCTTCCAAATAGTAAAGGCAACAAAGCTGCTTGCGATCAACAAGATCCAGGCTCTTTGTGGTAACAGAAATTGTGCGTAGTAAAGACCCGCACCCCACATTCCTAAACCTAATACGAATTTAATTCGATCCATCCAGGCGCCTGATTTCGGCAACAGTTTCAATGCAGAACTGAAAAGCCCGATCACAATAAAAATTAAGCCAAGCCCCATTGCAAATGTAAATAACAAACTAAAACCCAAAATCGCATTTTTGGTCGTCGAAACATAAGTCAAAATCGAAACCAAAACCGGGCCAACACACGGGCTTGCAACAATACCGGCCACCAAACCCATAAAGAAGGCGCCAATCAAGCTGTGGCTTTTTCCTACACCGAAGCGGTTTCGAATAAACGCGGGTGCCTGAATCTCAAAGGCGCCCCACATGCTGACGGCCATACTTAAAAACAAAACAACTAAAAATCCTAATACATATTTGTTAGTCAGCATGGAACCGAAAAGACTACCGGTCGAAGCTGCGGCCACGCCAAGCGACGAATAGGTAAGTGCAATTCCTAACACGTAAGCCAGCGAGCGCGAAAAGTTTTTCATGCGGCTGTTCTTATCAGCGTGATATCCTAAAATAGAAATTGTAATTGGTAACATGGGGAATATGCACGGAGTAAAGCTGGTTAAAATTCCGGCGATAAAAACAGACAAAAATGAAAGCAGTAAGCTAGATCTTAACAACTCATCAAGTGATGAAAATATTGAGAACCCTTTTTCAATAGGTGCGGTAATTTTTTGACCGGCATCTGTTAATTGGTTGTTAACGCTGATTTCAATCGGTAGGTTTTTCGGAAGCTGGCAAACAGAATCGCTGCAAATTTGATAACGTAAATTAAATTTAATTTTTTGATCCGGACTCACATTTTTTTCCGGAGCTTCCATGACCAGTTTAATAGAACCGGATTCGTAAAGACCCATTCGTTCTTTTTGACTGTATTTATCAAAAAACTTTTTTTCCGGTGAAATTGATATCGCTCCGGCGGTAAAGCCTTCCGGTGAAACATTTTGAATTTTAAACTGATCTTTATAGGCGTGATAGCCGGGCGGTAAGCTCACTTCAAGCTTGATTTCCTGATTCAAGTGGTCAGACCAAGGTTTGACCGGACTCACTGATTTTATTAATAAATCTTCGTTCTGAGCCTGCAGAATCAATGGAAACAAGAATAGAAGTAGTGAGCTAATAATTCGCATGTCTTTCAGTTATATATACGGCTAGTTTCATCATATAGCAAACCCGACTTTTTGCCAGATTATCAGCAGTCCAGTTAACTGCTGTCTCATTTTAACCGATCAGAAAAGCAGTACAAGAGGTATGCATGGGATTTGTAGGTATAATTGTCGTCTTTAGCATGGTGTTCGGTGGCTTTTTATTAGCTGGCGGGCATTTGTCAATTTTCCTTAAAGCTGCGCCACTCGAGATGATGATCATCGGCGGTGCTGCACTTGGTGGTTACATCATTGGTAACCCGATGAAGGTTATCAAAGCAGGTTTCAAACTTGGCTTGAGAGCAATGACCGCTAAAGGTCCTCAGAAGAAAGATTATCTTGATCTGTTGCAGATGCTCTTTCAATTGTTTCAAACGTTCAGAAAAGAAGGTCCTCAAGGTGTGGAAAAGCACGTTGAAAACCCTGAACAAAGTGACATCTTCAAAGCTTACCCATCAGTAATGAAAAATCATCATGCTATTCACTTTATTTGTGACACGATGAAAATGACATTATCTACAGATTTGTCTTCATACGATGTTGATGACCTTATGGATGGTGACATCCGTGCTATCCACGCTGAAGAGCATATGGCTCAACATGCGGTGCAAATGGTTGCCGACGGTTTTCCGGGTTTAGGTATCGTTGCAGCGGTTTTGGGTATCGTTAAAACAATGTCGCATTTAACTGAAGGTGTTGAAAAAATCGGTGCACTCGTGGCATCAGCTCTTGTGGGTACGATGTTAGGTGTTTTCGGAGCTTATGGTCTTATTGGTCCAACAGCTACAAAAATTCAAGCTGACATTGAAGCTGAAGGCAGATTTTTACAATGTATTAAAGCGGCAATGGTGGCTCTACAAAGAGGTGCGCCTCCGTTGGTTTGCGTAGAATACGCTCGTCGAGCGATTATGCCTGAAGAGCGTCCTACATTCGAAGAACTGGATAAAGCAACTAAAGATATTAAAAAAGCAGCGGCTTAATTTTGAAGGAATAGAGTTAAGAGGATAAAGTGGCTAAAAGACAAACGATCGTCATTAAAAAAGTTTATGTTCAGGCGAATGGATACCATGGTGGTTCATGGAAGGTGGCATTAGCTGACTTCATGACAGCAATGATGGCGTTCTTCCTTGTGATGTGGCTGATCGGTCAAAGCGAAGATACTAAAAAAGCAGTATCTGACTACTTTTCTACTCCTTCAGTTATCGAATATAACTTTCAGAATTTCGGTGCGGAAATCACACTTGAAAAATTATTTTTGGATCTGGTTAATGAACCACTGAAAGCTTTCCAAAGCTTTCTAGAGCCGTCTGATAAAACTCCGAATGTTTTAGACATGGGTTCTGCAAAAGTTATTGCGGCATTTATGGCCGACAAACTGACAGATGCTGCAAGAAACGTAAATATTTCGCAGGACGGTTTTGAATTTGATATTCCTGATACCTATTTATTTGAAAAAGGCACAGCAACTCCGAATAAAAAATATTTGGAAGTTGTAAACCGCTTGATTCAAGTGACATCAGGTCTTGAGGACTCTCAAGTCAAAATTACATCTTCACTTTTTGTTCAGGCTGTAAAAGACCAAAATGAACCCTTGGCAAATCAGGTAGCTTCTGACCGAATTGAAGTTTTAAGTAATAAAATCAAAGCAACGTTTGAACATGATTCTAACGAAATCAAAGGATCAACGAACGTAAAAAATAAAAAAGGTGAGTACGATCAGGAAAAACTGATTGGAATGATCCGTATTTCAATTAAGCAAAAAGCAAATCCGTCCAAGCCGCAAAGAAAAATCGAAACTCTGTTCGGAGACAAAGACTCTGCTAAAGATGTCTACGATAACTTTGCAAGCCAGGTTTCTAACCGTAAAGGGAAGCCGGAAGAAAAAGTAAGTGTCGGATTAGATACATCTTTAGTTAACCCTGCAGATGCTGAATCGAAAAAAGTCGAATCAGAAACAGATCCTGCATTTACTGAAGAAAACAAAACTGTAAATCAATAAGTTAAATTTACGCTGGCCCAGACAGCTGGGTCACCGCGTTTTCCGAACGCTGACGGATTTGTATTTACCGTCGCAGCCGCTTCAAAATAAGTTGTGGTATTTAAAAGATAGTCAGCAAGAACTTTCACATTAAAATAGCTGTTTGTGGTTATCGCGTGGCCAACCGTGTAGCCAACACTCAGTCCGTACCGGAGTTTATTACCCTGATAAAAGTATTTTCCCATTTCAAGGTATTCAGCGTTGGCCTTGCTGCCTTCAAAATTGCTCATCCATTCGAATGTGTAAAAATAAGTGAAGTAACTAAAAATAACACCGAATCTCTGACCGTTGCGCTGATCCGATTTATAAAAATGGTTGTCACTGGCATAAAATTTTGTATTCAGGTTGGTGCCGAAAAGCACATTAAATTCCAGCAAGAATTTCAACCAAAAGTTATCATCAACCGCTGACAAACTAGAGATATTGGTGCCCCAAAAACCCATTCTTACCTGTGTGCCCAGATTATAAAGAAATGAGGCGTTCATTGCGGGATTCTGATCGCTCATGCCGATACCGCGTTCCACAAACTGAGTGGAAAGCTGTACTTCACCGGAAATATCATTAGTCGCCACATTACTTTTCAGCCGATCCTGACTGAATGCAGACTGCGAACTCAACAGAAGAAAGATTAGTAAAACCTTCAGGCGCATGACCACATGTTAAAGTAAAAGACCCTGGTTGTAATCAAGCCCTAGACCTAAGCCTTTTGGTACGTTAAGGTATTCGGATGAATTTTGATCCTAATGTGCCATTAAGGCAGTTGTCAGAACAGTATTCAGTTGTTGCCTTCGATACAGAAACAAGTGGGGCGTACGCCATTGAGTCTGAAGTTATTGAACTTGGAGCAGTCAAGTTTCAATCCGGCAAAGTGACTGAAAAATTCAGTGTTTTATTAAAGCCTTCCCGGCCGCTGACTGCAGACAATATCAAGATACACGGAATCACCAATGAAATGCTGACTGATGCTTCCGATATGAAAAATGAAATTTTGAAATTTTGTGATTTCATTCAAGGTTCAGTTTTAATTGCACACCATGCTCCATTTGATTTGGGATTTGTGGCTATTGATATTGAATCTAATCAATTGCAGTTTCCCGGCACTTTGAACTTCTGTTCCAGCTTATTGTCCCGGGCTTTATTGCCGGCAACAAATCACAGGCTGCAAACATTGATTAAAGAACATGATTTGATCGGTGGCGCTGCTCACAGAGCTTTCGATGATGCCTACGCCTGCTTACAGGTATTTCTTAAATGCGTTGAAAAGCTGGATGATTCTGCGACAATTGCAAAACTGATAGAAGTACAAAAAAAAGATTTAGCCTGGAAGAACTACGAAGTGCTTGGCCTTACAGATCAAAAAGTTAAATCATTGGTAAAAGCCATGAGAAGCCAAAGCAGTATTAATATTGTGTATCAAGGCGGCCAAACTAAAAATCAGGTAAGACCAATTAAACCTTATGGCATCGTTCGAAATCCTGATGGAGATTATATTTCTGCTGAGTGCGGTCTTGATCTTCAAAGAAAGCGCTTTTATCTGGATAAAATAAAAGAAGTCGAACTGCTTTAAGTTTCGTCCTCATCATCGTCAGAAATGCCGTCGGCAAATTCACTGACCTGAATAACCTTCTCATTGCTCATCTTTAATAATTTATTGCGGACTTCGTCTGCCAGTTCTTCGAGATGTTTGAAGTCATCGTTGGTTCTTAAATTGAGAGCCCGGCCGGTCTTTGTAAGGCCTTTGCCATCCAGAACCTGCCTTAGGAATCTCTGAAACGCATAAAGCGGCCCTGCTATTCGATGTGAAATCAGTTTGCCGACAGAAAATAAGATAATTCCGAACAAGGTGGCCAAAATAAAGAAGGTGTATAAAAACGGTCTGGTGAACTTTTCAACCAACGCCGGATTGTAACCCACCAATTCTTCCAGCGTTACCTTCAGATAAGTGTAAGAAAATACAATACTGATCAAAGTTAAAAAAAGGCCAATAGTGGTAAACAGCAGCGAGTGCTTAATTTGAAATTTTTTATTGATCCAAAAAGACTTTCTTTCATTTTGGTCCGGCCAAAGTTTTTCGCTGTGCTTTATCAATGCAAAAACCATTAAAGCGTACCCAACCCATTGAATCATGTCAGCTACGTTCCAAATGGCTGAATGCCATTCTCCATAGACAACTGAAATGAAGTCTATGACGTAGCCGTAAAAAATGCGGTCCAATACGTTTCCGATAATTCCGCCGACAAGAATTGAAAGACTGATTCTCAAACTCAAGAGGCGGCCCGGAATCAAATATTGAATCAAAGAATAGATGCAAAGAATAAAGACGCCGCTTGTTGATAAGGTAACAATTCGCAAAACTGCCGGAAGGTCTGAAAACAACCCAAGCATTGCGCCATGATTATGAACTAAAATTAATTTCAAAAAACCGATACTGGTTTCCGGTAGATTCATGGCCCAACGTTTAGATATCTGATCTATCACAATGGCCAAAATTAAAAAGGCTCCAACAAAAAGCCAATCTTTCCTTTTCATAGAAGTATTCTATACGCTATACTTCTTAAAATGAAATCTCTATTACTCCATTATAAGTTACTGGTCTTTCTTCCTTTGCTGACGTTAAACTTTTGTCTAGCTGAAGCCAAATCGGCTCAAACAAAAAAGGCTGTTGGTTCTGCCGGCATTAAAGAAATTCTCAGCAAGTATAAAATTCCGGCTGCAGACGTGAGTCTTCAAATTTTAAACGGCGATGTTGAAGTCTACTCGTTAAATGCGAAGACGACTAAGATACCGGCGTCGGTCAGCAAGTTAATGACCAGCTATGCTGTATTGAAGCGCTTTCCGCCGGGCCATCGTTTTTATACGCGGTTGTTTGTCGAAGGTAATAACCTTTATCTAAAGGGCGGGGGTGACCCTTCTTTTGTTTCAGAAAACATGTGGTTTTTAGTGAATGAGTTTTTAAGAAGCGGAATAAAAAATATTCCGGGAGACATCATTGTTGATGATTCACTTTTTGATGATATTCGTTTTGATAAAAGTCGTGAATCCACCCGTGTTGATAGAGCCTATGATGCGCCTGTCGGGGCTATGAGCTTCAATTGGAATTCAGTCAATATTTTCATCCGGCCTACAGAAGTAAATAAAAAAGCCAGCATTACGGTAGATCCTGAAAGCGGATATTTTGAGGTGGTAAATAATACGACGACGGTTTCTTTTGCGCCCAAAACCGAGTTGATTGTGAATATTTCAAACGCTGAAAAGCGCATTACGGTTTCCGGTGATGTGAATGTAAATGCGCCTGAGAAAGCGGTATTTAAAAACATCGATGCCCCGGACATGTGGGCGGGTTATAATTTACGATTTTTTCTGGCTCAAAGAGGAATCAGTGTCGGCGGCAAGATCCGAAGCGGAATTACCCCTGAAAATGCGCAGTTGGTTGCGACTTACGAAAGTAAAAATCTTGCTTACATCCTTGGCGACATGAATAAATTTTCAAACAATTACGTGGCAGAAATGCTGACGAAGGGTCTAGCTGTAGAAGAAGGCAAAAAAGCTTCGCTAAAACGTGGAGTAGAAATAATTAAAGAAGAATTAGAAAAAATCGGATTGAATGACAAAGAAGTTGTTTTTTTAAACCCTTCCGGTCTGACCCGAGACAACAGTTTTTCTGCCGCTTCGTTAAATAAGGTCCTCAGTAAGATCAAAGATGATTTTTCCATTTTTCCGACCTTTGTTGATTCTTTACCAATCGCAGGAATCGACGGAACTCTGAGAAAAAGATTTAAAGGAACCGAAGGAGAAGGCTGGGTCCGAGGAAAAACCGGATACATTACCGGAGTCGTAGCCCTATCGGGATTCGCCGGACGTCGGGACGGCCAGGTTTTAACATATACTTTTCTATACAATGGTCCACGTGATGAAGGGGTTGTGCGAGAAGCTTTTGATCAAATACTGTTAAGTAGATTAAAGTAAATGGGTGAGATTATTCATCCTGTGTTTTTTCATCAGCATTCAGTCGTTCGCCTCTGTTCGTAGTTGGTTTTCCAGTTTACCGGAAGAATCCAATTTTCAAGTGCCCTCTGCACTTACCGATCGGGTAAACTTCTGGATAAAAATTTATTCTCATTATTCGACAACCCAAGGAGTTTTTCACTTGGTAGAAGACCCAAGCGTTGTCTTGGGCGACATTGACTTAACTGAAATTTTTGAAGACGACAATTTAACGGCTTATCAAAAGACAGAAATGATCAAAGCGGTTGTTCAACGACGAAAAGCCGTCTTAATGGATAAATTCAAAATTAAAGATTCGCGGCAGGTACGTTTACAAATGGGTCTTCGGGACAGAATGAAAAAGGCCATGTATATTTCAGGAAAGTATCTTGATCGGATGGAAGCCATCTTTAAAAAAGAAGGCATGCCGATCGAACTGACCCGATTGGTATTTGTTGAGAGTTCTTTTAATGTTCATGCGCAGTCAAAAGTTGGTGCCAGCGGTCTTTGGCAAATCATGCCGAACGTTGCCAGAGAAAAAGGTTACATTACGGCTCATCATGATAAACGAAATCATCCTATCGAAGCCACGAAACTGGCAGCAGGAATGTTGAAGCAAAACTATAAGGAATTGAAATCGTGGCCTTTGGCCGTCACAGCTTACAATCACGGCCTTGCAGGCGTGAAGCGGATGCTGAAAAGAAACAAAGCCGTTAAGCTTGACGAACTTATTGATTCTGAAAACGAAACACGAAACTGGGGTTTTGCCTCAGAAAACTTTTACGCTTGTTTTCTAGCGGTGCTTGAAGTGGAAAGAAACGCTACGGAACTGCTAGGTGAAGACCTGATGAAGGCCAATGCGCTGTCGTACAAGGAATTTAAATTAAAATCTAAAAAACCAAAAGCCCAAGTTATGGAATGGTTTGACGGAAGCCTGACCCGGTTCAAACAAATGAATCCTCATCTTAATTGGGCCCGTTTAAAAAGATCTAAATTCATACCGGCAGGGGTATCGCTAATGGTACCTAAGAGGAACGCTGATCTCGTTAGACGCTAATTAAATTTCAAGACAGTGATTTAAAAGATAATCTCTCTTGGCTGGAAAGATTAATTTCTTCGCCGTATTAGAACACTCCGTTTTACTTAAGCGCTCTTCAAAAGATTGGTAACAAAAGAAAATAGCTTCGTCGTGATCACTGGCTTTTTTGAAAAGCTTTGTGTCGCCCATACAATCCTGCATGGTTTTATAAGATGCAGATTCATAAAAGCAGCTGTTAATAGCTAAATTTTGCAGACGAGTACTGCTAACAAGCGATTTAAATTTTTCAATATGACCGAAGCAAGCGTCTTTGCCTGTCATCTGGGTAAAGCTGGTGAAGCACCTTGCAACGGCATCTTCGCGCTCCAGGCGGTGAACGCCGGTGCTGACTGCAGAAAGACATTTTTCAAGTTCATCCGCCTGTGAAAAAGCGGCAGAAAACGCAAGACTCAGGAATAATACGTACTTTAAAACGTTCATGGCCAATGCAATATTCAAGAATTTAGCCATCTTCAGCTGTAAATAAACGGGCTTTTTGACTTAAAAACTGTCTAAGATTGATACAATGGCCCCGATCGGGGGCCAAATGACAGATCTAGGTTCGGGTGGTCTTTGTTAGAATGGCGTGAAGGTCTTTATCCTTTAAGAAAGAAACCCCAAGGCCCATGCCACGGCTCCAGATAACCTGGCCATGCAGGGTATAGGTTTTATTGAGTTTCTGTAGAGGCACCGTAATGCGAACCAGATCGCCCTGCTTAGGCTGATAATTAGAACTCGTCAGTTCTAAGAACGCGCCGGTAACCGATAAGTTAGCTAAACGGCCATTGATCTTAAAGGTGCGCCCATATACTTCAAGAATAGCGAGCTCTTTGGTCGGGTGACGTTTGGCAGATGTCACAGTGGTATTGTTGCTTTCCATGTATTACTTATCGGCCTAAAGCAGTTTTTTTAAAGACCAGAGATTCATTTATATTGTTTAAAAGTTTGACGAATTTTTTTGACTAAAAAAGGAAAATTAATTTTAAAAAATTTGTTTGAAAATTATTTTTTATTCAGCTGATTTTTTAATCGTCGGTACGTTCTTTGGACCAAATTTCATAACGCAGTCCAGGCACTTCAGAGCTAAACTGGCTAAACGCAATTTTGAATTGTGTAGGAATTTTCAACGAGTAAAAAGTGTCTCCATTGTATTCTCCGGGAATGCGAGTGATATACAAAAAATCGGTGTCTTTAAGGCTTTCTTTATAAATCTGGCCGCCGCCAACAATCATCACTTCTTCAGGCCACTGCTCAGACAAAGTCATTTTGTCGGCTAACTGATAGGCTTCCGATAAACTATTAACGTATTTTACATTATCATGAGGACTATCAATATTTTGTCGCGAAATCACAATATGAAAGCGCTTTGGAAGCGGTTTCTTTAAAGAATCAAAAGTCTTCCGGCCCATAATCATAATTTTGCCGGTCGTTCTTTTTTTAAAGTAATTCAGATCTTCGCTGTAGTGCCAAAGAAGTTCATTGTCTTTACCAATGACCTCATTTTCACTAACAGCGACGATGTGAGATAAAATCAAACAGCAACCTCAGCCTTAATTACAGGGTGAGGGTCGTATCCCACAATTGAGATATCTTCATATTTGAAATCAAAGATGTCTTTAATTTCCGGGTTCAACTTCAACTGTGGAAGTGGACGCGGCTCACGTGCTAAAAGCGTATGAACTTGCTCCATGTGATTTGAATAAATATGGGCATCGCCGAGGGTATGAATAAAATCACCCACTTTAAGATCACAAACTTGCGCTACCATGTGAACCAAAAGCGCGTAGCTGGCGATATTGAACGGCACACCTAAGAAAATATCCGCACTTCGCTGGTACAGCTGGCAAGAGAGCTTGCCGTTGGCGACGTAAAACTGAAAGAACGCATGACAGGGCGGAAGTGCCATCTTATCAACGTCACCCGGGTTAAATGCAATCACAAGGTGACGGCGCGAATCCGGGTTAGATTTAATTTGCTGAATAACATTTGAAATCTGATCTACGGTTTTGCCATCCGCAGTTTCCCAATAGCGCCATTGCTTACCGTATATCGGGCCCAGCTCGCCGTTTTCTGCTGCCCACTCATCCCAGATAGAAACTTTATTGTCTTTTAAAAATTTAATGTTGGTTTCACCACGCAAAAACCACAACAATTCGTAAAAAATCGAACGCGTATGTAATTTTTTTGTCGTCAGTAAGGGAAATCCCTCTGCGAGGTTGTAACGACTTTGATAACCGAAAACACTTAATGTCCCTGTGCCCGTACGGTCGCTTTTCTTTTCCCCGTGAGCCAAAACATGCTTTAATAAATCGTGATATTGTTTCATGGCTGATCCCCTCTGATATTCCGTCTTTTATTCTCTCGCAAAGAGACATTTTGTCGAGATTTTTTGAGGCTTTTTAAATTAAAAAAGCCTGTTTTAATGCGTAAAAAACAGGCTTTTCGATTGGGTCGTTTTAAAATTACTTTTTAGGCTTTTTAGCGGCTTTTTTATTTGATTTTTTTGCCGCTTTTTTCGCATGACCTTTAGCTTTGCCTTTAGGCTGATTTTTAATTTTATCTTCGTGAACTTTTTTGTTTTCTTCTAACTGCTTAGTGCGGTCTTCAGAAGCCGGTGTGAGAGTTCCCTTGATATCGTCATTAACGTCGGTGGCCTTGCCATTGTCAGTTGGGGTCGGTTGAACAACGTTATCATCAGCAAAAGCTGAAAGTCCTAAAAGTAAACTTAATACTAAAACGATCTTCATGATCAATCCTTATTGAAAATTTTGAACTTGGGCAATGTAAGGTAAATTGCGGAAGTAACCATCGTAATCAAGACCGTAACCAACAACAAATTCATTAGTAATTTGAAAGCCAACGTGATCCAACTTGCAAGGTACTTTCAAGGCTTCAGGTTTTTCAAGTAATGCAACCGTTGTTAAAGAAGCCGGTTTGCGCGACTCAATTGATTTTTTTAAGTAGTTCATTGTTAAGCCGGTATCAACGATATCTTCAACCAAAATCACATGTTGATTCTCAATCGGTGTCGACAAATCCAACGTTACTTTTACTTCACCTGAAGATGAAGTTCCGCCGTGATAACTAGAAACACCGAAGAATTCGCAAGTTAAGTCAGTATCAATACTTCTGATCAAATCAGAATAAAACATGAACGATCCTTTTAAAACACAGATCGCAGTCAGTTTTTTTCCTTTAAATTTTTTGGTCAGTTCTTGCCCGATTTCTTTTACTTTGGCTTGGAGTTTTTCTTCTGAAATATAAGTCTTCAGTTCCAGGTTTTTGGCATTCATAAAAATCCTTAGTTAAGTCTGTTATTTATAGACGGGTTCGAGGATTATGACAAACTCTGTTTTACGTGTCATAAAGTCCTGGGACTTGAAGATTTGAAACGGGGGCATTGTTAATTTAGTCCGGTCGGTCTGAAAGTTTTCCACCTTCAAAGCCCCTATTAGAAAGAAAGCAGAACCTTTAGGCAGTTCAAACTCTGACGGGTAGCCTTCCGTGCCCTGTGAGCTGGTCTTGTTTACATTGATGCTGCCCAAAAGGGTCTCATTCTCTATAGATTTGAGTTCGACATTTACAGTCATTCCGATTAGCTGCGTGCTGTCGTCATTCATAATACCGGACAAATTCGAAGCGCTGCTACCGGCCAGAATTTTCAAATCAGCCGCTTTCAAAGACTGAAACTTGTCATTCTGAGCTGAAAAGTTTGTTAATATCCCCACGGAGTAGTCGGTGAGACTTTGATAAAGGCCGGCGCTGTTACTTTCTGAAATCCATTTTGTTACAGTTTCTACCGGAACTTCTGCGAAACTTAAGCGAATCAAATGCGTGTTGGGATCAAGTGCGGATTTAGCGGCTCCGCCGGCCACAGCTGCGGTTTCCGCGCCGCCGCCGGTTGCTGCTCTTGCAGAAGATTCAGTCGAACTGTCTTCATTTTCGGAATCAGAAGCCTGGGACCTGGCGGATTGCGCGGTTTCTTCTTCGGCTACCCGCACGCTTTCAGATTTAGTTACCGGATGGATCATTCGCTGTACAAACTTTCGCGGAGCAGGCTTAGTTAAAATGTATTGGCCTACCAAAAAAGTTGCGATTAAGAGCGCGATGATTTGAAAAGCGGTGTTACCGAAAATTTGCGCCAAAAGAGGCTGCTCTTTTGGTTTATATCTTTGCATATCAATGCCACATTGAGCGCAATATTGGTCTTGAGGCTGTGAAAAGCCGCAACGCGGGCAATTGATTAGCATATGTCTCCTCTATTCAGAATAGTTTATTCTGCCTTGACCGACAAATAAGCCGATTTTAATATAAAACTTTGGTCGAGGTTCTCTGTGAGTGAAATCCATATTCCGGTTTTGTTGAATGAGGTGTTAGAACTTTTTTCACCTTTTGCCGGACAAAAAAACTTAGTTTACTTCGATGGAACCTACGGAAGAGGCGGGCACTTCAAAGCTATCTTCGAAAAGTTTGAACCCGCAAAATGTTACGCCACCGATCAGGACACTCAAGCCATCGATCAGGCAAAAAAAACGTGGGCCGCGGAAATTAATTCCGGACGAATCGAAATTCATCATCAAAATTTTCTTGAATTTGTAAAAGCAGAAAAAGCGGCGGGAATCGACATGGTCCTGCTGGATCTCGGTGTCAGTTCTCCCCAGCTGGATCAGGCACAGCGCGGATTCAGCTTTAATAAGGACGGTCCGTTAGATATGCGGATGAATCAAAAGCAGGAACTGACGGCGGCCAAAATTATCAACGAATTTGAATCCGAAGATCTTTTTGAAATCTTTAAATCATATGGAGAAGTCCAAAACCCGGCGCGAGTGATTCGCGCCATCGTCAATGACCGTACGACTAAACCATTTACAACCACTTTACAGTTGGCACAGTTGATTGAAAGAGTGGATGGTTGGCAGAAAAAAGGATTTCACCCGGCCACTCAGTACTTTATGGCGTTGAGGCTTGTTGTAAATCGTGAACTTCAGGTTGTCGAAGAGGTCATTCCTCTATTAATCAGGCAAATGCAGGACAAAGGTCGTATTGCTATAATTACTTTTCACTCTCTCGAAGACAGACTCGTGAAAAACATTTTCAAAAATTCCGCAGACGGATTTCTGGTAAATAAAAAAGTTATTGTGCCCTCTGAAAATGAATGTAAAATAAATGTCAGGGCGCGCAGCGCCAAACTGAGGGTTTTTCAAAAAGGGCCTGAGCCTGAAAAACCTGATAAGTTTGCGTTACGCCGACAGCAACGTGATCAGAACAGCGGAAGTTGAATAAGGATTATTCAGCACAGAGGTCAGGATGAGCAGCAGCGAGTTACGACAGTTAAAACCATTTGTCAGTATTGTCTTTATTATTTCCACATTGCTTGGAATTGTGTTCGTGAAAATGGAAGAACGACGCATTTCTTATAATGTTCTGAAACTCACTCACGAATACAGAAAAGTTATTGAAGTCCAAAAGCAAAAAGAAATTCTTTTGGCGAAGCTGACGCGTCCTCAGCTTTTAGAAAACGTGGCCACACAAAAGCTTACGTTAAATCGCGCTACTGCGGCTCAAATTATTCAGCTTAATCCTGTTGATGTGGCGGCGCGGGTGAATCGTTGAAAGCAAAAATTGTAACTTTATTCATATTCATTTGTTTTTTATGGTCGCTATTGATCTTCAGAGCCGGATACCTGCAATTTATTCCGCACAACAAGCTCAATACTCTGCAAGCTCGTCAGTTTCAAACTGTCGTTACACTTCCTGCCCGTAGAGGAAACATTTACGACAAAAACGGGAAAGAGCTGGCGATGTCATCGCCTTCCTACTCTCTTTACGCTGATCCGAAGATTTTAAAAGATAAAAAAAAGGTGGCCGATCAACTGGCGAAAATCACCGGCCTTGCCGGACGTGAAATCATGTTGAAGATTGCTGATGGCAGCCGCCGTTTTGTATGGTTAGACCGTTTAATTGATGCCACCGCCGCAGAAAAAATCAGAGAAATGAAAGTTAAAGGCCTTGGGCTTGTAGAAGACTGGAAGCGTGTCTACCCGAATGACAGTCTGTTGGGTTCTACTCTGGGATTTGTGGGTAAAGAAGGTCAAGCTCTTGAAGGAATCGAACTTTACCATGACGAGAGTTTAAGAGGTCAGCAAAAGAAAGTTGTAACAAGACGTGATGCCCGCGGGCGGCCGCTTGTTCAGGATGGATTGTTGTTCACTGAAAATCCGCAGGGTAAAGAAATGCGTTTAACGATCGATTCAGAACTTCAGTATTTTGTTGAAGCTGAGATGATGCATACCATTCGTGAACACGATGCGGACGGCGGCTGGGCGGTTATTCTTGATGCTAAAACTTCTGCGATAAGAGCCATTGCCAGCTTGCCTACTTATGATCCGAACAGTCCTCAGAATGCCAACTCTTTTCAAAGACGAAACCGCGCGATTACCGATACATTTGAACCGGGAAGTACTTTAAAAACTTTTGTCATCGCGCAAGCAATTGATGAGAAAAAAGTTAAACCGAATACAAAAATTTTCTGCGAAAACGGAAATTTCAGAATCGGCAAACGAGTCATTCATGAAGCCGAAGCAGATCATGCGCAAGGTACAATTACCGTCAGTGAAGTTCTGGCGCGTTCTTCAAATATCGGTACTGCAAAAATTGCATTGCAAATGGGTGATGACAAGCTAAAGCGCGGTCTCTTATCTTTCGGATTCGGCGAACGTTGCGGAGTAGATCTGCCCGGAGAAGCTAAAGGAATCACCGTTAGGCTTCCTTGGTCAGATCATTTGTTGGCAAACGTTTCATTCGGACAAGGGATTACCGCGACACCTTTACAATTGGCCAACGCTTACGCTGCTATTGCCAATGGCGGTATGTTAAAGCGCCCGTATATTGTTGAAAGCATCACTGATGTTGAAACAGGAGAGGTTCAAGTTACAAAGCCTCAGGATATTCGCCGTGTGATATCCGAAGACACCGCTGCAAAAATGCGTTTGATGTTAACAGGAGTCACTTCAGAGAATGGAACGGGCGGAGCAGCCCGTGTTCCCGGATACATCGTTGGCGGCAAGACAGGAACTGCGCAAAAGATTAAATCCGTGGGAAAAGGCTACCAAAAAGGTGCGTACATCGGAAGTTTCTCCGGGTTTATTCCTGCCAATGACCCGCAATTCGTTATTTTTGTCGGCATTGATTATCCAAAAAAGAACGGTTACTACGGCACGCAGGTGGCGGCACCGCTATTTTCTAAGATTGCTTCGTATGCTGTAAGAAAAAACGGAATTAATCCGGAAATTCTCGGTGATAACGGCCAGGGAATTCCGAACTCTTCTGTTCAGGTTGCGCGTCAGGAAGATCCTCTGGCCGATAAAGAAATCAACATTAACGGTGATGGGGCAAAAACGGTCCCTACAGAGCTGAATCCGGTTGCGCCGTATCTTAAAACGCTGACAATGAGAGAAGTTTTGAAGATCACCGGCCAACAAAAAATTCAGGTAAAATTTGTCGGCAACGGAAGAGTTGAATCCACCTATCCTGAACAAGGTCAGCAACTCGATAACGATCGCAATATGACCATTATTCTCCGGTAACTTTGCATTTACAGACTAAAGTCAGTCGAATTTCTATACCGACCTTTGTCGGCACATCGTAAGTACTTGATTGCCCTCAACTCATATATTTTCCACAATAAAGAATAGTATAATTCCGAGGATGAGCAACATAGAGATGGCAAAACGATTTTTTATTACATTCTTCGCAACATGGTCGCTGTTCTTCATTCATGCCCATGCTGATGAGATTTCAATTCCAACTGATGAATTGGCCCGAGACAGTGTTTACCCTGTTTTTGATACGAAGGTCAGTGTCCGAAATAGAAACGTAAAAGATTCACAAACTTTTGATGTCGGCATTTTCGGTGGGCTCGCGATTACAGAGCCTGTTTATAATGCGACCAAAATCGGACTTGCGGTAAACTATCATTTCAGCGAAGTTCACTCTCTGGGGCTATTATTTGCACAAAATTCAGTGGGGCTTTCAAAAGATGCGCAAGGCTTACGAGATGCTTTCCATTTGGATTTCACTCGGGCACCTTATCCTGTTTCAAGCATTCTCGCTGATTACAATTTCAAACTGTATTACGGAAAATTAAGTGTTACCCGTAATGGTGTAATTAACACTTCGATTTATTTTTCAGGTACTGCGGGAATTCTGCAGTACATTCATAAAAGTTATCCTGCAATCGCCGTCGGTGTCGGTGAACGATTTTATTTAACCGACAGTCTGGCCTTCAAGGTAGATTTGCGAATTTTTGCTAACCAGGCGCCGATTCCGTTCAAAAGGGGCGCGCTTCGCGTTGCTCCTTCACCAACGCCGGACCCGGTACCAAGTTATGACAGTTTTGAAGAGCGATTATCATTAACAACCAATCTTGAATTCGGATTGAATTACTTATTTTAGGAGGCAGCAGTGAAATTTAAATTTGTATTACTGGCATGTCTTCTCTTTTGCAGTTTTTCTTTTGCTCAGCAAAAACAACTACAGAATCAAGATGTGGTTGATATCGAAGAGCTGTATAAGTCGAACGAAAATCAGGCGCCGAAGCCGGTAGAAAAAAAAGTCGACACCCTGACCGATGAAGAAAAGAAAGAACTGGAATCGTTAAAGCAGGATTCAGAATATAAATCCGGCACCATCAGTGTATCTGAACTGGGCAAGCTTTCTCCCTTTAACGATATTTCGATGATCCAAAAAAAGTATCTTCCAAAGACAGAGCGCTTTCAGGTCTTCGCAGGGGCCGGACTGTCAACAAATGCTCCCTGGTTTTTGAACGTCGGAGGCCGCATTAATTTCAGCTACAACTTCGCTGAAAAATACGGGGTAGAGGCTTCAGGAATATTTCTTACCAGTTCTG
>JANWIU010000065.1 GCA_025449725.1 Pseudobdellovibrio sp. | reverse complement strand
TTCGCTCTCAAATTGTGTTTTGTGGCAATTCCTGTGCTAACCATTTCGGGCCGTTACAAACCGCAGAATTAATCCCACTGCTCCGTAACCGATTCCGGAATCTCTACCCAGTGATGCTTTCGGGCATTGTAGACCGAAAAAACCGGAGCCGGCAGCGTTGGATCAGCGAAATTTCCAACGGAAACGATGATTGAATCCATATAGCCTTCGATATCAATGTAGTGAAAAACGGTAGACCCACAAAGGGGGCAAAAGTGAAGACGAATTTTACTGCCTTCATCTCCGATTCGCTCGTACTCCGTCGACTTTCCTTCAATATCAGCTTTGCTTTTCTCAAGACGTGTATGAACGGCAAATACACTTCCCGTTTTTTTCTGACATTCAAAGCAATGGCAGATGGCGGTTCTTTTAATTTCGCCATTGTAAATTAATTTTAACTGGCCACAACTGCAAGAAGCATTATGTTTCATAGTTTTCCTTTGGCTTAGGATGTTGTCATTGATACCATTTTTGTATGACACAAATTTTATTTAGTAATCCTGTATTTGTAACCTATGTAATCGCTGCGTCCATCATGATTCTAAAAGCCATCAGCATGTCGTGGTTAACAGTCGTGCGAATGATGAAGGTTAACGGTGGTTTTCGTGCGCCGGAAGATATTCGCAAGACAATGTTAAATCCCAACCCATCAGCTGAACAGGTTAAACCAAATGAGTACGTGGAGCGCGTCCGCCGCATTCATCAAAATGATCTGGAAAACATTCCATTTTTTCTTTTTGCCGGTTTGTTGTTTGTATTCACGGGGCCGTCTCTTTTAGTAGCGCAGATACTAATGTACGGATATGTCATTTCGCGCTTCATTCATTTTTACGTATATCTGAATGAGTTTACGCATGATACGCGCGCAACATTTTGGACTATCGGTTCTTTGATTTTAATTTTTATGGCAGGCCGAACTCTGGTCTTTGCCACAATGGGAATTTGAAGTTCACAAGCAAAGTAAGCAAACGCTTACTTTGGCCGTGTAGAAGCAACTTTCATTCTCTGAGTTATTAACCCATGAGTAGGATCATAGGGCGAAAGGCCCACAGAAACCGAGTCACCAACAATGACTTTAATATTAAATTTTTTCATTTTACCGCAGAGGCGCGCTTTCACGTTAACGCCGTTATCCAGCGATACATGGTAGGTTCCGCCGCCGGTAAGGTCACAGACCTTACCGTTAAAGGTGATTAAATCATCTTTCGACATCTAGATTAGTACCTGTTCGATCTGAAACCACGTGAACCACCGTCGCGATTCTCACGAGGGACCATTGGTTTTGCTTCAGAAACAGTTAAATTACGGCCAAATTGCTCTGTACCGTGTAACTTTTCGATTGCAGTTGCCGCTTCAGAATCAGTGCTCATTTCAATAAAAGCAAAGCCTTTGCTGCGTCCAGATTCGCGATCAATTACAAGTTTTGCAGATTCTACGTTACCGTGAACCGAAAACATTGAATTTAGGTCTTGTTCGCCTACTGTGAATGATAAATTTCCTACGTATAATTTTTTGCCCATGAATTCCTCCTTAGGATGGGTGCCACCAAAGAAGAATGAGCTGAATGCTTATGCTAATCGAGAGACGTTGAGTACTCAGTTATACAGCTCGGGCCCGGAATAGATACATTTTTTTCGCTAATTCCGCCAAATCCAACTGAATAGAGATCAGCTGGATTCTAGTGTCTTTCAATTAAACTAGCTATTGCCCTCAGAAGCTCTCGGTAGCTGATTGGTTTTTCGAAGAAAATAATTCCCGGTTTTCTTAAGAACTGATCAGTGGCGGCAGTGAAGCTTCCGCCAGTCACAAAAATGATTTTTTGGGCGTGAGAAGGTGAAACCTCCTGAAGCCGCTGGTAGAACTCTACTCCGCCAACATTCGGCATCATCAAATCACAAACGATACAGTCGAATTGTTCTCCGGCAGCCAGAACCTTGAGAGCATCACGCGAATCCCTGAATGTACTGACTTCGTAATCCCTTGAAACGAATTCGTTAAAGATGCCCAAAACTTCTTTATCATCATCAACTATCATTACTTTGCGGCCGGCGGACGCGGATTTTATAGACTTTTTCAACGAAGCGGACGAATCAGCAGTTGGAGCTTTAACCTCTTTAACATCAGATTCAGGAATAACAATCCTGAACAATGAGCCCGAACCCATCTGACTTTCGTATTCGATTGCTCCGTTGTATTTTCTAATTATGGAATCGCAAATTGACAGCCCCAGTCCTGTACCAAGACCCACTGGCTTAGTTGTTTGAAACGGCTGAAACAACCGGTCTTTCATATCATCAGGAATACCGGAACCACTATCGCGAATTTCAATCACCACGTTATGATTTAATGCATATGTTTTTACAGAAATCTCATTTTCATCTGCGCTTCCCGGCTCTATCGCCTGGATGGCGTTGATTAAAATATTCAAAAATACCTGACTAAGTCTCGCTTCATTTGCGTAAACCGGTGCGATGACTCCCGGGTGAAACACAAAACGTGCACGATGTTCGATTTCATTTCGGGTCATGTGGGCCGTCGCCTGAAGTATGCGGTTCACATCTATGTTTGAAAGCACATCTTCATCCCGGTTTCGCGCCAGGGTTTTCAGATCCGTGCTGATATACTTAATCCGTTCTAATCCGTCCTTTATTTCAGAAACAACTTTAGATACATCGGGTGACCCTAATGTTGACGTCTGCTTTTCTTGCAGAAGTTCCAGCTTAAGCAAAATAGAAGTCAGGGGGTTATTAATTTCATGGCCCACGCCTGCGGCTAATTGCCCAAGTGATGTCAGCCGATCATTTTGCATCAGCTTCATCTGAAGTTTTTTGCGTTCTGTTAAGTCACGCATAACAACTAAAACTGATTTTTCTCCGTCAAAAAGTGTATTAATCGAAGTACATTCAACGACGAAAGGCTCTGAAGACCCGCTCCTTATCATTGTGAATTCGGTCGGCTCATTCACCTTAGTGGGATTACGTTTCAAATCTGCCACGCGAGACTTAATTAATTCGTGAGAACTGGGATGAACAAAATTAAAAATCTCCTTACCAACAATTTCTGAAGGATCCATGTTCAGGTATGCAGCCACTTTTTCATTTGCGTAACGAATCTGACCATCACGATAAATGAAAACTCCATCTGGAAACAACTTGATGAAATTTTTTAATTCTTCGCGCTGATTATATAACAATTGTGATTGCTCTCTTAGTTCCTGCTGTTGACCTTCAAGCTCCAGCAAAATCCTCCGGTGTGAAAACACCGCACGTAGCTGCGAAGTCATCCACGACCAAAGCGTATGCTGTTGTGGAACTTCAATATCATAAGTGGCGACTCTACCTTCTAGTTTCAAAGTCACTTTAGCGGGCGTAAGGCCAAATGCCTGTTTGGGCAAAACAGTAAGTGCTCCAGCAAATAATTTAAAAAGTTTCGGGCAAGGTTTGGCCGTCGGATGAAGTACAAGAGTTTGAAAAACATCGTGCTTACGAACAAATTCAACTTTCGAAGTGATAGGCGGAAACAGCGAATCCCCCAGCCACTTGGCTCCGATATGATAAGCATAACGAACCGAAATGCAGGCTCGCACTATGGCCTGCGCATATTGAAATGTACTGGTGTCAGGACCGGTTCTTCCAATTTCTTCCCAGTCAAAGGGGCCTATCGGTTGCGCATCCAACCAGTCAATCCAGTCAACTAGAAGATCCCATGCAATCCACTGGTTCTTCTTACCGATATCAGAGGCGGAAATCGGTGAATTTTCAAAAAGCGATTCCGCAGGAACGCCCTTTAGCATGCTGATACTTTCAGAAATTATGGTAACTATTTTAGTGGATACGAGATGCATGGGCGGAGAATACTGGGACTGTCAGTTGCTGTCAAAAACTGATTAAATTGTTTTCTTTTGTTCACGCTTTTTACGTCTTAAAGTTTTTAAATAGAGTCTTTCTACTTTCGATCTGGCCCAAGGCGTTCTTCTTAGAAATGTTAAACTGGATTTAATACTTGGATTTTCATTAAAACAGTTAACACGAATAATCTGACCCAGCTCCTGCCAGCCGTATTCAGCCACCAATTCGTTCAACAGCATTTCTAATGTTTTTCCCTCAAGTGGGTCTTTGGAAGTTGGTATGTCCATTAGTGCCGCTGACTTTTCTTAAGCTCAATGTATTCGTCGTAACTGATGTAACGATCGTCAGCCACTGTCAAATCCAGTTCAATGATACGGTTTGCAACGGTTTGAATAAATTCGTGGTCATGACAAGTAAACAGCACAGTGCCTTTGAATCGCTTAACACCTTCGTTGACTGCCGTAATACTTTCTAGATCCAAGTGGTTCGTCGGGCCATCCAACAATAATACATTCGCACCTGACAACATCATTTTAGAAAGCATGCATCGAACTTTCTCTCCACCAGATAGAACATTAGACATTTTTAGCGCCTCTTCACCGCCAAAAAGCATTTTTCCTAAAAATCCGCGAACGACTGTTTCTTCTTTCAATTTAGAATACTGACGAAGCCAGTTAACCAGCGAAAGCGGCTCTCCCGCGAAGTATTCACTGTTATCAGTCGGCAAGTAGGCGCGAGAAGTTGTGATCCCCCAGGCGACAGTACCTGAATCCGGTTTTGTTTTTTCGGCTAAAATGTCAAGAAGCACTGTCTTCGCCAAATCATTCCGGCCAAGCAAAATTACTTTGTCACCTTTTTTTAAAGTGAAGCTGAGATTTTTAAGAATAACTTCGCCGTTGATCGAATGTGTAAGGTTACTGACCGTTAGAATATCCTGACCCGCTTCCCGCTCTTGATCAAAACCGACGAATGGTCTTTTTCTTGTTGATACAGGCATTTCGTTGAAAGTCAGTTTTTCAAGCTGCTTCTGGCGCGATGAAGCCTGGCGCGACTTTGAAGCGTTCGCACTGAAACGCTGAATAAAAGCTTTTAAGTCATCTGCTTTGTCGGCGTTCTTTTTATTTTGATCCGCTAAAAGTCTTTGATTAAGTTCGCTGGCCTGTTGCCAGAAATCGTAATTTCCTGTGTAGGTGGTGACTTTTGCGAAGTCAATGTCAGCAATGTGAGTACACACTTTGTTTAAGAAGTAGCGGTCATGTGACACCACGATGACGGTATTGTTGAAGTTAAATAAAAAATCTTCTAACCACTGAATAGCGTAAATGTCCAAGTGATTTGTCGGTTCATCCAGTAACAGAATATCCGGCTGGCCGAAGAGGGCTTGCGCTAAAAGCACTTTTACTTTTTCGGCCGGAGTCAGTTCTTTCATTTCTTTTGTGTGCAATGAATCGTCGATACCAAGACCTGCCAGCATTACAGCGGCTTCTGCTTCGGCTTCGTAACCGTTCATTTCAGCAAACTGCATTTCCAGTTCAGAGGCGCGTTCACCATCGGCGTCGCTGAAATTCGGGTTGGCATATAGCGCTTCTTTTTCTTCCATGACTTTGAAAAGTTTTTCGTTTCCCATCATGACGGTTTTTAAAACCTGAACATCATCGAAGGCGTAGTGATCCTGTTTTAGTACCGAAAGGCGCTGGTTCGACCCAATAATGACTTCACCGGTATTAGGTTGAATTTCTTTTGCCAAAATTTTTAGAAATGTAGATTTACCGGCACCGTTCGCGCCGATAAGGCCGTAACAATTACCCGGTGTAAATTTAACGTTAACGTCGTCGAAAAGCTTTCGGCCGCCGAATCTTAATGAAACATTTGATGTGCTGATCATGGGGTTCGTTATAGTGATTTGACCCAAGGTTGTCCATAATTAGATTTAGGGGTCGTCTAAACATCAAAATAGTTGATATTGGGATAGGCGGGATGTTTAATTTACATATGCAAGATTTTGATTTCGCCAAAAAAACCATTGATCAGGTATTTCAAAACGTTAAAAAGGTTATCATCGGAAAAGACAAGCAGATTCACCAGGCTATTGCCTGCTGGCTGGCTAAGGGCCACCTTTTGATTGATGATGTGCCCGGTACGGGTAAAACATTTCTGGCCAGATCACTTGCTATTTCGGTAGATGTTCCGTTTCAGCGCGTACAATTTACACCTGACTTACTGCCAAACGACATCATCGGCTCTTCTATTTACCGGCAAGACCGCATGGCGTTCGAATTTATCAATGGTCCGCTTTTTACGACGGTATTACTGGCCGACGAAATCAACCGGGCCACTCCCCGCACGCAATCGGCTTTACTTGAGGCGATGAGTGAAGGTCAGATATCCACTGAGGGCAAAACCTCAAAACTTGATCCTATGTTTTTTACAATCGCGACGCAGAATCCTTTGGATCAACTGGGGACATTCTCTTTACCGGAAGCCCAGCTGGATCGCTTCATGATGCGAATGTCGATGGGTTATCCGCAGCGCACAGAAGAAATAAAAATTCTGAAAGATCAAAATGATGAACATCCGATCGCAGCCCTTAAACCGGTGGTCTCAGCTGAAGACTGGAAGCGAACTTCAGATCTTGTGTCTCGTGTAGTTGTTAATGATGTAGTCTTAACTTACATCATGACGGTCATCGGTATGACTCGCACCCGGCCGGAAATTAAAGTTGGTGCCAGTACGAGGGCCGCGCTTGCCCTGAAACGTGCGGCGCAGGCAGTGGCGCTTGTTGAGGGAATGGACTACGTTGACCCAAGCCATGTTTACGAATTGATTGTCCCTGTGATTGGCCACCGCCTTTTACTCAGTACTGAAGCAAAGCTGGCTAATCGTTCTATTGCGAAAGTCCTTGAAGATCTAAGGGCAGAAGTTGCTGTGCCAACGCGGAAGAAATGACTAAATTAGAGTTCATACCGCAAAAGAAATTCGGCGGTGTTCTCATTCTGTTTCTTTTGGTCGGTTTCAAATACCGGGTCGCACTCTTGCTGTTTTTGACGTTGATATTCATTCTGGTTCTGAATTATTTTTACCTTCGTGCAGTTGCAACTAAATTTTCTTTAAAAATAGAGACACTTAAGGCCGTTACAGAAAAAGATACGGCACGACTTCACTTAATATTTAGAAATATTTCGTATTTTAGCCCTTGGCCTTTCCAGTTGGTGTTCGACTTTTCCGGATCAGCAAATTCTTCATACGTTAATACTGTCACTCAGGATGTACCCGGCGGTGGTGCTCTACGAGTAGGCTTTAACTTAGTTTGCGATAACGGAATGGGTCTTTTTGAAATTAAGAATTTCTCAGTCATCATTGGTGATCTGTTTTCGATTTTTAAATTTAAAGTCTCATTCGATAATGTGGCCACCTTGGAAGTTCGTCCAAAAATTGAAGAGTTACCGAAAGTATCCACACGCGGATCGAAATACTCCGAACACTACGGTCAGCATGAAATCGAAAGCCGGGGCCTTAGTGTGAATTTTTCAAATCTCCGTCCTTACGCTTTCGGAGACAGCGTCCGGCACATTGCCTGGAGACCCACGGCAAGGCATGGATCCCTCATCGTTAAAGAGTTTGAAAGAATGGTAAATACAGATGCCACTGTCATTCTTAATCTTAATCCGGCTATGCACGTGGGCCTTGCGGGGCTGAATACCTGGGAAACAGCGAAAGACGTTTGCCTGTCGCTAGTAAGCCAATTGCTGACAAAAGGAAACAGCGTCGAGTTCGTTTATAATTATGGCGTCGTTCCTAAAGCCTCCGGCACGGATCAATTTTTTATAATTTCAAAAGCACTGATGGAACACGACATGCTGAAGGCCGCTGAAAATGAACATCGGAACCGAATTCATTTAGATGACCCGTTTGGAAAGTACGCCAATCAAATTGTGCCGGGTTCTACGATGATCTATATTGCACCGGTTAACTATCCGCACTTACGCGATTCTATGCAGGCACTTGCCTGGCTCAGCCGGGAAAGCGTCGAGGTGATCTTGGTGCTGGTGAATCCACTGACGATTTGGCCAGAATTCCGTAAAATTGACTCTGACATCGAAACTTTTGACAAAACAGACAAAGTTAATAAGTTGTTAGCGGAGTTGCAGGCTCACCACGTTCGCGTGTACTTCGCTGATATGGGCGGCCCGCTTGCAGATCATTTTCGCGAAAAACCATTTCTGTCGGAAATACTTACTCCACCGAGATTTGTTCGCAAAACTGAAGTTAAGGCAGGCAAATGAAGTTAAACCCGCGTGGTTTCATTCTCATTTTACCGGTTGCACTTTCCTGGTTTGGAATCAGTTCTAATCTACAGCTGATTCTAATTTCGTTATTTTTGATGGCCGGGGCCGAGGCCCTTCGGCAGTACCTTTCTGTCAGCTTCGTTCGTGAAGCAGAAAGCACAGGACAGCTTTTTTTCTTCGGTATTATTTATAAAGACACCCGAAACTTCTTTCTAAACCGAAATTCCAATTCGCTGATTGATTTTAAGAGTAATCGTAAATTGTTGTTAATGATTGGCGTTTTCATTCTTTCGCTTGGAATGAACTTCAGTCCTGCCTATGCGGAAGTCGATTTTATTTATTCTGCATTATTTAGCCTCGTTATTTCTCTGTGGGTTTATTGCGGAACATACCGATTACTTAATTGGGTACTGCTTCTTCAATTGCTGGGAAGTTCGCTGGCCTTTGCCGCTTCTGATAAAGGTAATAACGCAGGATTTACGATTTGGTTGGTTTTCAGTTTATGGACGCAGCTGCAACTTCACACCTGGCAACTTGTTGAAGATTCCCGCCGCTACGACAATGAAAACGTTCTGCTGACTTCAGCCGGTACGATTGTTAAAGCAGTCGCTGTCAGCGTTGTTTTGATTTTATGCTTTCGAACAGCTGATTTTATTATTCCCGGTGGCGACGAACAGAATCAGGAAGTAACCGTAAGTGAAGATACGAATTCTTCGACCGTCACATTGACTACAAAGGGCGGAAAAATCACGTTGCCTAAAAAGCTCTTGGAAAATGCGGCAAAAGTTAAGCTGCAGGCAGGATCTGTTGATTTCAGCAAGTTGAATATTAAAGATCTAAAGCTTTCTTCAGGCGGTATGAGTGGCAACCCGCTTAAGAATTTATCTTCAAAATTTTCTTTCGGGGAAAACGGACGAGATCTCGAAGAAATTAAAAACAACTTGGCAGGAGACAAACCCGTAAACCCAAACGACCTTGAAAAACTTCGCGAACTTTCTAAAAAAATTAAGATTAAACCTTCAGGTACAGGCGGCTCTGAAGCCACTGGAAATAGCAAAGCCGACGGATCGCGCCCTGATTTATTGGATAAAGACATTGAAGACCGCATTGAAAATTTAAAGGGCTATACTAAAGATGGAAAGCAAAACGAAGACGACATCGAAGCCTACATGCGGACACGCAAAGAACTAAGCGATCAACTTGAAAAGATGATCCACCAAGACCAGAAAAATACTTTAGAAAAAGAAGAGTTGAATCTGCAGCGATCCATTGAAAAACTTTACGAATTTATTAAGAGATTTTTTCTTTTAATTGTGTTTGTTGTGCTGGCGACCTGGTGGCTCAGCAGAAAAAAAGTGATGCCTGCTGAGTCCGAAGCGACTCGGGACGAAAAAAGCTTTGTCCTTTCTAAAGAAGTTCGAGTGCGCTTGAAGGTTCTTTATAGAATGCTTTTAAAAGGAAATTTTTCACCGAAGGATGAAGTCCTGAAGTCTTATTACATTGTCGAACTGGCATTTAAAGAATTTGAGTTCGCTCGAGCAGATGATCTTCCCCCACTTAATTTTCTGGAAAAGCTACGTAACGAATTACCAGGTTTATCTAAGTCAGCAGAAACTCCTATAGAACTTTTTAGCCGCGTTTTTTACGGCGATAAAACTCCTGAAAATAAAGAGATCCTAGAGTTAAGAACCAGCATGCAGCAATTGATGAAGAAGTTGTTGGTGATTTAAGGTATTTGACGCGACCAACACGCCCCTGATCGCGAACAATTTGCCCGCGTCAGTCTGAGTCACTGAATATCCTTACGCATTCAATTCGGCAGGCCATGACGGCTTCATTATTAAGTATATGCTTTTGCCCAAGTCCGATTTTCAAAACAACAATAAAGGAAAATAAAATGAAACTTTCTGTTTTAGTCGCCAGTCTCGTTCTTGTCACAACACAGGTCTATGCAAAAGACAAAAAACTCGCCGACTTCGAAGCCCTACAAAAAAAAGTAGAAATGAATCTGGCAAAATTCGACAAACTGGATTTTACAGATTTCTCAGGTCAAAAGTGGGATAATTTCAAACACACCCATAGTGCAAATGTAAAAGTTCATTGGCCTGACGGACACGTAACCGAAGGGCTTCCAAAACATCTGGAAGATTTAAAGTACATGTTTACTTACGCGCCGGATACCCGCATTAAGGAGCATCCGATCAAAATAGGCCAAGGTGACTGGACAGCCGTGTACGGAATTATGGAAGGCACCTTTACTAAACCGATGACCACTCCTGACGGAAAGACAATTCAACCCACAGGAAAATCTTTTAAAATTCCGATGGCTACTATGGCCCATTGGACTAAAGACGGCACTTTTGATGAAGAGTATTTGTT
>JANWIU010000064.1 GCA_025449725.1 Pseudobdellovibrio sp. | reverse complement strand
AATTTTAGGAATTTCAACTTTGATTTTTGCCGGCAGCAATGCCTTGGCAGTTGAACAGAGCTATCCGGTGAAGTGCCGATTCTTTCAAGCCGGTGAAACTTTAAGACCGCCACTTCGGGACGGGCATTTTTTAATTCAAACAGTTAACAATGTTTCATCTATCAAACTTCGAACAAGCCAGGCCGAACACTTCATTTCGGTAAGAAGTGGATTCGAAAAGGGCCAACGTGGAAGTGAACCGACAATCCAAGCGCTGGAGAATAATTTTGATTCAGTTAAATATATTTTATTTTTCAGAGATGCCGCTGTCATTCAGTATAAAGATTCTGTAGGAAGAACTACTTCAGTTATGTCTTGCCAAGGTAATGACTTGCCAAAGATCGCTGATAGCCTTAGCGGAACAGAAGTCGGTACTGTCGGACCGATGGAAGCTTCTTCTGTTCAAGCCGCTGGCGGAGTCGTCTCTATTCAACCTGCTGCCGGCGCTTCTGTTCCGATTGCGCCAGTAGAAGCCCCTACATTAACTATTCCGACGGCAACCGGGCCAGGAACAATTGTTATACAACCGACTGTGGTGCCATCAAACGGGTTACCGCCGGGATTGCTTCAGAATCTGGAATATCTGCAACAACAACAGCAGCAGAATTAGGCAAATTACCGTTAAATTACCCGTAGATAGGACCTTTTTAAGCGAAATCCGCGGTTTTATTGACTTTTGCACGACTGGAATTTAAAAAAGACCTTCGTTTCAACAGTGGTGGGGTAGCTCAGCTGGTTAGAGCAACGGAATCATAATCCGTAGGTCGGCGGTTCAAGTCCGCCTCTCACTACCAAATTCTTTTAATCTTTTTTACGACGGCTGCGGTTTACTTGTCTCAATTCAAAACGCTTCGTCAATCTTCTGTACGTTATTAGAAAAGCCATATTTCAAATGCTCCACAGAAAATTTATAATTGCTATAAGCGAATCACATCTAAAAATTGTGCCACTTCAATACGAATTCCGACTCAAAGTAGTATTACGTAAAATTTTTCGACAGCAAAAAAATGGCTTTACGTATTTTTCTGAAAATTCTCACGTTACTTGCACCATGTTCGATTCCAGACTGTGCCCGTCCTTTGCAATTACGTATTTGTAACAATAAGTACCTGGTGGAGGGGAAAATGAAAGCAATTATCACAACTTTAATGTTAGTTATCAACTTAGTAAGCATAAACGCGAATGCATTAATGTATAACGACCCTTCATATTCTCCTGCAAAAATGTACTACTTAAACCCTCCGCAAAAATTCAATGTTACACTTTATAAAGGCTATGATTTTGATGATGCCGGCAACTTAACTTCTTCTGGTATTTCTAAAACTCAGCGTTTAGGACAGGAAATGGTTGATTTTGGATGGTCTTATTGCGCTGCCCGCGGCCGTGAACTTATAAGAGTGTATGCACAACAAGCGGGTTCTGTATTAACTAGTGCTCCAAAGGTTGCTTTAACTGTTTATTATGTTGTTCCTCAAGTTTACTGTGCTGGGATCAACATAGACTGGAGATAATATCTCTTGCACACAGCCTGGATTAATTTAAAATTTTCTTAATCCAGGCGAGCTTATGAAAAATACGTCTTACATTATAGCCTTCGTAATCGTTTCTTTAGGTTTGTTTCTATATAAATTCAAAAATTCTAAGTCTGTTAAAAATTCAGAGACGGAATCGGTTGAATCGACCACTTCTACTCAAGAGGTTTCCCCTTCCGGCGGCGCAGCCTCGAATGCCGTGGTATCTGCTCCATCGCCTGTTGCAGGTGCGAATACGGGTGAAGCATCGGTTCCCGCTACAGTGGAAGTGCCACCTGAAGCTCAGCCCGCACAAAACAGCCTTCATCCTGAAGATGAAAAATTTTTGGTTAACTCTACTAAAGACAGCGTTGCTGAAGCCATGCAAAATACCACAAAACCAAGTTTGACCGACAGGCAACAAATTGAAGAGTGGCTTAAAGAAGAAAATTTACCGGCCAAAGAGCGCGCGGAATTAAACGAGCTAAAAGACTCCTTAGGCAAAATTAAAAGCGATCTTCAAATCGGCAAACTATCCGACGACCAATTCAATAAAAAATTCGGTGAGTGGTACACGCGCTACATGAAATATAAAGATTCAAAAAACTCAACCGCTGTACCTGAGTAGTGTAATAGAAAGGGAGTCTTTAGACTTCCTTTTTTATTTTTGTGGCGGGCATTCTTAAATCAACCCAGCCACCTTCGTTAAACTCACCGATAACTCCCCTAACAAAAACATTAAAAGCAATGGTGATACGGTCTTCACTCTCACTTTGGTGAACGAGCACGCGATGATGAAGATGCGAAGGAAATAAAACTAATTTTCCGAATTCAGGGCGCACTCGGAACGTCTTTGCATTAAAAATCGAATGCTTCGAAGCAGATGGCCTGACGACGTCAGACTCCAGAACTTCTTTGTAAAACTCTGTATCGCCATCACCGTCATTAAAATAAAATACGCCACTGACGAAGCTGTTCGGATGCTGATGAGGATGATGATCCATATTTGCTTTTGATCTATTTGCCCAGCACTGCAATATTTCAAAATCGTTAACAATGTAGGACTGCGTTTCAAAATATTTTTTAATCTTTTCATTAAAAAATTCGGCAAGTCGCTTCAGCTCTGGCTTTAAATGCAAATCGTTGGCCGAAATGAGATTTTTCATGTTCGGATAAAAACGAATTTGCTTTGTATACTCCAGCTCTTGCTTGAGACTGCCTTCAAAAAAATGTTCAGTAAATAATAACGGAAACGCGCCATAGACGGCGTCATTCTTAACCTTAGACACAGGAACAATGGCGCCGACATTCAGCAAATCACTGCTGACGGCTTTCAGCTTCCGTCCTATTCGGGCCATCTTTTCTTTTCGTTTATTGAATTTTTTGGGTTCTGATGGGCCACCCTCGTGCTTTGCAAAAACTTCGTACATTAACACTTGTCTTGTTCTGTTAATGAGTATGGAAATTTTTTCGTTAGGATTACGGTCTTCAAACCGCAAGCCCGACTTCCAGATCGGCTCCTGCTCTTCGGTTACTGGCCATTTGCTCAATTTGGTCCAGCCACAGTGATCGTACCAGATCTTTTTGGCTTCAAAATTACCGTAGGGGAAACCTCTGCTTTCTGATTTGTGCAGTTCGAAGTAAGCTGAAGCAAAATCACTCTCTACCTGTGCTTTAAATAACCCGTGCGTAGAGCAAATAAAAAAGGGCTCTAAGTCGAAAGATTTCGAAAAATTATAGAAAGCAACCTGTTCAGTGCCGGGAAGCCCCCATGAAACTATTTTATCTGTTGAATCGATTTCCGGAATGCAAATGTCTCCGGGAAAAATCACAAACTGGTCAAAGTTGCATGCCGCCCATATTTTAAATAGACTCAAAATATTAGTCACATCAAACTGCTGCCGAAGTGCTTCAAGTGCCGTCATATGTTCGGTGCTTTCAAAGTCAAACCGTACATCATGCAATTTTATGTTCAAAGCGTCCAACCTGCTCTTCCACTTCGTAACTACCGTGCTTGAAAGCCGGCCGCAGCTGAGGGTTGCCACTTCGAACATGGCACCTATTTCCAAAAACGTCTCCAGCAAAACGAGACTTTCAAAAGAATTCTCCAGGAACAAAACAATTCCCGACTTTTTATTTTTTTTATATAAAGCCTCGGCCGCTTTTTTACATTCGGATTTAAAAGATTCTGACTTGGCAACGGCTTTTGTATATTTGGAAGTTAACTTGTACTTTCCATCAACCTTACTTAATTCTAATTTGAAACTGCTCATAGATGGCCTCTAGAATTTCCTTAAATCAAGATACGACCCTGCACTGAAAGATCCAAGCGAATCCCGAACAAAGACATTGAATGCGATCGTGTAGCGGCTCTCCTGAGTATCAGCGTGAGGCAAAGTCTTATGGCTTAAAAACGATGGAAACATCACCAGCTTACCCGTTTGGGGACGAACTTGAACAGACAAACTATTAAACGGCGTTAAATTCTTCTGAGTGACAAAAACGACCATGTTTTCAGGCGAATCTTTTGCAAAGACCGTATCTCCGCCGCCACCGTCATTTAAATAGAAGATTCCGCTCAACATACTGTTAGGATGTCTGTGCAGATGGTGCGACTCTCCCGCCTTAGCGAGATTAGCCCAACAGTGGGTAAGCTCAAAATCCCGCACAGTCTTTCCCTGAACTTCATAGTACATTCTTATTTTTTCTTCAAAAAATTTTACAATATCTGAGAACTCTTCTCTTAGGTGAAGGTCACTTGAAGAAATAAAGTTACTGGTATTATGATAAAAATCCAGCTGACTGACTTTCTCTTTAATTTTATCGACACTTTGCTTATATTGCGAATGCAGCATTAAATAGGGAAACATCGCGTAGGCCACATCTCCTTCGTCTCCCTTTTGCAAAGCGCATAGTGCGGCGGCCCCGGTCGTGTTAAAATCTGAACTATGCTTTTGCAGCCGGGCTAACAGTTCTTGATACTTCAAAGTATTTAAAGATTTATAGGCCGGTTCTGACAGGTCGATTTCAGTTACCTCTTTGATGTCTTCATGTTTAATATCTCGAATGGAATCAACTATCCTGAAGAAGTTTTCATGAGTATTTCTATCTTCATAACGCAACCCGGACTGCCAAATAGACTCGGCATCTTCTGTCACCGGCCAGTCTTTAAGTTTACGGAAACCACACTGATCAAACCAAATTCTTTTTGCAGCGAAATCTCCCGCCAGCAAAGCCTGCTCTTTTTCTCGGTAAAGCGCGATAATTGCGGCAGAAAATTCGCTTTCGGCCTGCGCCTTAAAAAGTCCATGTGTAGAGTTAACAAAAAAAGGTTCCACATAAAAAGATTTCGAAAAATTGTAGATCGCCATGTATCTCTTATCCGGAAGCCCCCACGAACTGACTTTATTTAATGAATCCAATTGGGGAATACAAAGTTCTCCTGAAAAAACCATACACTTGTCAAATCGGCATGCCGTCCACATTCGGAAAAGACTCATCATATGAGCGACTTCGAACTCTTTCTGAAGTGATTCTAGTTCAGAAATGTGTTTTGCATTTTCATAGTCAAAGCGAATTTCATGAAGTTTTATTCCCAGGTCTTCAAGTCGATCTTTCCATTTTGTTATTACCGGGCTGGTTATCCGCCCGCAATTAAGTGCTACTACCTCAAACTTTGCGCCGGCTTCCAGAAAGGATTCCAGCATGACAAGGCTTTCAAAGGAATTCTCTAAAAACAGCAAAATACCGTTACTCTTATATTTTTTAACTACGACTTCCGCCGCCTTAATGCTTTCTGACCGAAAACTTTCTGCCGTTGTTACCGTATTGGCATACCTGGAAACCAGGCTTTCATTACCGCTGGCACTAATTAGTTCTAATATGTAGTCGCTCATATAACCTCAAAGGGAAGCTCTCACTATATACTTACATACCTAAAAATCATAATCATTACCGCTTTACCATCGTAGCGCGCCAAAAAAACGGACTTATCAAATAGGTCATAAATGGTTTCAAACATTTCTTCCCTGATCTTACTGATGTGAATAGGAAAATTAGCGGAAACAATAACGTTAAAATTCTTTATATGTGACATCAGCTCGTCCACACCGACCTGAGCCGCTTTTCTCTCGATCGCTATTGAGTAGTACTCGTCTGCTATCTTCTGGTGCTGTTCGTAAACGTAGCGGTCGATGTACCAGAATAAATCATTTTTTAAAACGTCTGCATCGACTACCCCTCCAGTGGATTGTAGCGGCAGGGACATATTTAAATGGTTCAACACTTGAGTCTCAAAATCGTGGCTTAAAAAATTATCTTGCCCCGATAGGACCGCTACGGATTCATTTACATGAGCCTGATTCGATACATATCGCCGGTAGAAAGAACTTACGGTCAAAGCTTCGCGCAACAATGCATCGTGCTTAATCAATTCACCTTGAGCGTTAAAATGCAGTAGCCATTGAAAATTGAATAATTTGTCTCTTACAACTTGAAAGTCCGCTGCCTCTATCGGGTGTGCTATGCCGAAATAGGCAATAGGGTCAAAAAAAATATCCTGCAAGTCCTGTACAATTATCTTTTTAATTTTCCCGGCGCCGACCTGAAGGCTGATGTTTTGCTGGTGAGACTCAAAATGAATTGCAGTACGCGCGATTCCATTAGTAATGAAATCCGCAAACACTTCGGCCAGCTCCGGAACGAAGTCCGTAAACGGCCGGTTAATGCCCAAAGAGTTCAAAAGCTCATCATTCTGCCAAAACCTTGGCGACAAAAAACAATGTAAAGGAATCAAATTGTCATCAGAGGCGAAGTTGAAATTAGGATTAAGCTTACGAATCAAATAAGTTAGTTTGCGCTTCTCTTCATTTTCATACACTTCTTCAAGGACGATAGAAAGTCCCGCTTCCTCAAAAAACATATTGTCTTCTTTTCGCAACATTTCTGTTACTGCTTTTGAATGCCAAATGCCAGGTTCATTCAAATGAGCCTCAGTAAAATATTTTTTTTCAAGCAGCTGTGACGTGTCGTACTTAATGCAAAAAGGCCCCTCTTTATCAAAGACCCATACGCTTCTACCACTGGACACAAGCAAGCCCTCCAAAACGTGATCGGGACTTCCAAGCAAGTCAAAAAGTGATCTAAAGCTTTCTTGAAAGTCCAGCGGAATGTAAATTTTTGCTGGCTGTTCGCCGAAGGTCTCCACATATGAAACCCGGCTTTTAAGGTTCAGAAACAGGGTTTCATCTACGGTCCAGACTCCAATATTACATTTATCCTGTGCCGATCTCTTATAAAAGTCTACGAAGGGGCTTGTAAACAGAAAAGCAGAAACCTGATTCGTAATAAAGTCCAAATAACTGCGGGAAATTTCAAAATAAGAGTTAAAATGGCGCGAAAGTGTGGCGAACAGCAGAAGTCGTTCATTTTCAACTTTATAATTAAGTGCATATTTGATCATATTGTTTTAACGACTGCGGTATTATTAAAACAATAGACGTGAGGGGCTAAATAAAGCAATTTCTTTTCATATTGCTCAGGTAATAAAAACCAGCAATCAATGTTCATAATCCAAGTCACGCTCACTTTGCTTTCAACAAAGAGCGTATCCGTGCTGTCCGCGGTTTTGTGTATAGATTCTCCAAGAGGTGCACCGTTGAATGTTAAGGATGTGGGCCATGAATTGTGAACATGAACAGCAGAATTGTAATTTAGTGAAGCCAATGCGGATTCATTTTCGCTGGCCAAAAAAAAACAGGGTCTGAATCTGGCGATAATTTCTAAAACATACGGGTCGTTTTTAAGTAAACTTAACAGCTCGTTTTTATCAGTTACAAAAATGCAGGCCCGCTGAACCATTAGTTAATTGCAACACACTTTGATTTCAATATTCCGCCCAATGGACAAGACATCTTTTCAGCAAGCAAGATTTGCTTTTGAGGTTTGTCTATCAACTCACGCTCGAAACTGTTCGGCGCATTTTTCTTTAAGTCATCTAAAATGGATATAGCCTGGGCCCTGTCAACAGTTCCAGGAACGACAGAAAGCACAAGGAGCTTTAAAAAATCACGCTTTTTAATTGGGTTAGCCATGCTTAAAATTAACATAGCAAAATGGACCGTGCAACTGACTTTGCCCCTTATTTTTAGCTTTTTAGGCCGAAATGAATTGAAGTCTCAAACTGATACCGAAAATGATTCTCATATCATCGAACATTTACTACAATTTTGGAATGCCCAGTGTTTCCGTCTGTATCTTCCTAGCAAGTCCTGATGAGTTTAAACGGCTTGTCGCCGAAAAAGGAGATGATCTGGCTAAATGTGCTGACAACATGCTGATTCACATCTGTTTTTTAAACGAGACTGAAAATCAAAACATTTTTATGGACCGCGCCCAAGTCAACACGAACGCCACTCTCTATACCCACCCCCTACATGTGCCCTACCTGAATAAATTTATGGAGCCGGCATCCCAAATGCAAACCCCTGCCAATCAAGTGTTTCTTGCAGATACGCCGATACCCAGTTGGATTATGGAATTCGAAGTGTTTATCGGAATACCGGAGGCTTATCAAAAGTCACTTCGGTTACGTTCTTGTAGTGCCAAGATCGCCAAAGATT
>JANWIU010000063.1 GCA_025449725.1 Pseudobdellovibrio sp. | reverse complement strand
TCCGGACATAAATTGTTTTTCAAACGTCGCGTTTTCGCCGACATAGCTTGAAAGCATTTTCTTAATTTGGCGCGTTTGCAACAACAAGCCCAGGCCGAAGTCGTCAACACCTGCGTTGTTTGAAACGCAGGTAAGTCCTTTCACGCCTGAGTCTCTAAGGGCCTCTATGCAGTTTTCAGGAATGCCACAAAGTCCGAAGCCACCAACCAAAAGAGTCATATTATCTGTTACGCCGGCAATTGCGGTTTTTGCATCCGCATAAACTTTAGAAGCCATTTTTATACTCTTTCTATGATCATGGCTACGGCTTCGCCGCCACCAATACATAACGTCGCTAAACCGCGGCGTAGATTATTAGTGTGCAGAGAATGAACCAACGTTGTCAGAATGCGTGCGCCGGAAGCTCCGATCGGATGACCGATCGCAATTGCACCGCCGTGAAGATTTGTCTTCTCAGCCGGAATTTCAAGAGACTTCTGTGCAGCCATCGTCACGTTTGCAAAAGCTTCATTGATTTCGTAGTGATCGATTTCAGCTATTTTCAAATTCGCCAGCCCTAATGATTTTTTAATGGCACCTACCGGAGCCGTTGTGAAATATTTTGGTTCCTGCGCAAATGTCGAGTAAGAAACGATTGTTGCCAAAGGCTTTAGTCCGCGCTTTTTGGCTTCGGATTCGCTCATTAAAACTAAAGCCGCAGCTCCGTCATTAATTTTAGATGCATTTGCAGCAGTAATGGTTCCTTCTTTGTCAAAAGCCGGTTTTAGCCCCGGGATTTTATCAAACATAGCCTTTCCCGGCTCCTCATCGGTATCAACGGTTACAGCGCCTTTTTTACCTTCAATAGTCACTGCACAGATTTCATTTTTAAATTTTCCGTCAGCAATGGCTTTTTGGGCTTTTTTGTAAGAATCAATTGCAAAAGCATCCTGAGCTTCGCGAGTAAATGAAAATTCTTTTGAACAGATCTCTGCCGCATTTCCCATGTGAAAATTATTGTAAGGGTCCCACAAACCATCTTTTATCATGGAATCAACAATCGTTTGTGAACCCATGCGGTAACCTGTTCTTGAGTTCTCTAAGAGGTGAGGTGCCATCGTCATGTTTTCCTGACCGCCCGCAACCGCAACAGCTGTTGTACCGAGACGAATACTATCGCTTGCCAGCATTACGGCTTTTAATCCTGAGCCACAAACTTTATTGATGGTCATACAAGGGGTTGAGTTTGAGACACCCGCAGAAATGGCCGCCTGTCTGGCTGGCGCTTGACCTGCTCCTGCAGTTAACACCTGACCCATAATAACTTCATGAACTTCATTTGATTTTACCTGCGCGCGTTCTAAAGCGTTCTTGATTGCAACGGCTCCTAGACGTGGTGCCGGCAACTGGGAATAGGCACCTTGAAAGGTTCCGACAGGCGTTCTTGCAGCGGAGACAATGACGACTTTTTCCATATAAAACTCCTTGATTAATAATTCAGAAAATCTCCGGGATTTTAGCACTGACTTTTTATAATTAAAAGCAGTTGACTAATCTGATAGATTTCTACAATGGTGTTTTATGGCAAAAGCAAAAACAAATAAGATTCAGGCTAAAAAGAAAGCAAAAGACACTAAACCAGCAAAGGTTGTCAAAAAAGACGACAAAAAAGCGGCAAAAAAGCCCATTGTTAAAGCAGCACTTGCAGGCTTAAACAAAGCTAAGAAAGTCTTAGCTAGCGTTGTGTCAAAAAAAGCTGAGCCTAAAAAAGAAAAAGTTGTAGAGAAAAATAACGCAAAGGCTAATGCAAAGCCAGTTGGTAAGGCCTCAGCTAGCGCCGTTCAAAGTCCCACAAAGGCAGATGCTAAGCTAAAAGGAAAATCCAAGAAAACCGAAAAAAAATCCGACGATGATCTGGAAGATGATCTTTTAGGAGAAGATTTCGGCGAAAGTGAAATTGCTGAATACGAAGAAGATCTTAAGGCCGTTGAAGACGACGAAGACGATGCCGATATTGAACTGAGCGAAGACGACGAAGACGATAAAAAAGACGAAGAGATTTATTTAACCGATTCTGAAGGCCGAAGGCTTTGTAAGGTTCGCGATTGCGACCAGGTGGCGAATGTCGATGAATATTGCCGTTTCCATTATCTTTTGCTTTGGAAGAAAATTCAGATTCGTAAAGACATTCTTAACGATGGCAAACTTGAAAAGTATGTAGATGATCTAACATCACGCTACCCGGATAAGTTTTTAGAAGTTATCAGAAAAGACCTAAAAACAGAAAAGGACTTTATATCTGTAATTCAAGAAATGGAATTGGATGAGAACGCACTTGCAGAATCTGAAAATGAAGATGAAGTGCAATCATTTGCAGATGAAATTCGTGGAATCGGTGAAGCTCCTAGCATGGACGAAGACGGGGATTTCTAGTCCCTTCTTGTTTCGAAAATCCAGTTAAAGAATCGTTAAAAGCGGTCCCATCAGGACCGCTTTTTGCTTAAAAAAACATAGGGATTTGCAATGGCATGCGGCAACTTACGCGGCTAAAAGCGGCATTGAAGAAATTTCACGCAAGCAAACTTTTCAATCACTGCTTAAAACTGAAAATTAACCCATTATTTGTTGTAAATCTCCGAGTAAAACATTAAAAATTTCGGATTCAATAACAAAGGATGCAACGCTATGCAGACGTCTCAGCAAGTGAAGAATCAGTACTTACAAAATTGGATCAACGAGATTGCGCAACTTGCGAAACCACAAAGTATTCATATCTGCGACGGCTCTGAAGCTGAAAATCAAAAACTTTTGGATCTGATGGTTGCAAGCGGCACATTAAAAAAATTAAACGAAACAAAACGTCCGAATTCTTATCTGGCCTGGTCTGATCCTTCGGATGTCGCTCGCGTGGAAGACCGCACTTTTATTTGTTCTGAAAGAAAACAGGACGCTGGGCCGACCAACAACTGGAAAGCTCCGGAAGAAATGCGCGAGACTCTCGCAAAGCTTTTCGACGGCTGTATGCAAGGGCGTACGATGTACGTGATTCCGTTTTGCATGGGTCCATTAGGTTCACCGATTTCAAAAATTGGTATTGAGATTACCGATTCTCCTTACGTTGTTGTGAATATGAAAATCATGACCCGAATGGGCCAAAAGGTTTTAGACCTTTTAGGGGAAAGTGAAGAATTCGTAAAATGCGTTCACTCTGTCGGAAGCCCTTTGGCTACCGGTCAAAAAGATGTTGTATGGCCATGCAATTCTGAAAACAAATACATTGTTCATTACCCGGAAGAGAAATCAATCTGGTCGTTCGGAAGCGGATACGGCGGTAATGCGCTATTGGGTAAAAAATGTTTCGCGCTGAGAATCGCATCTACTCTTGGTCGAGACGAAGCTTGGTTGGCAGAACATATGTTGATCATGGGTGTGGAGTCTCCAGCAAAAGAAAAAAAATATATCGCAGCTGCGTTTCCAAGCGCTTGCGGTAAAACTAATTTTGCTATGATGATTCCGCCTGCAGGTTTAGGGGATTGGAAAGTGACAACTGTCGGCGACGATATCGCATGGATCAAGCCGGACTTAGATGGCGTACTAAGAGCCATCAATCCTGAAGCGGGGTACTTCGGTGTTGCTCCGGGCACAAGTATGAAAACTAATCGCAATGCGATGTTAACAGTTTCTAAAAATACAATTTTTACAAATGTAGCTTTGACTCCGGACGGTGACGTTTGGTGGGAAGGCATGACAGACACAGCTCCTGAAATACTAACGGACTGGCAAGGCAAAGAATGGACACCAGGCTGCGGCCGCCCCGCGGCTCATCCGAATGCGCGGTTTACCGTTTCAGCAAGTCAGTGTCCGTCTGTAGATGAAAATATTGAAAATCCTGCTGGCGTTCCAATTAGTGCCTTTGTCTTCGGTGGAAGACGCGCCGATACGATTCCGTTGGTTGCCCAGGCGAAAGACTGGAATACCGGTGTATACTTTGCTGCGACAGTTGGTTCTGAAACCACAGCTGCAGCAACAGGAAAAGTCGGCGTCGTACGCCGTGATCCAATGGCGATGCTTCCGTTCTGCGGCTACAACATGGGTGACTACTTCAAACATTGGCTGAAAATGCCGAACCGTGTGGCTAAAAATCCTGAAATCTTTATCGTCAATTGGTTCAGAAAAAACCTGGACGGCAAATTCATTTGGCCTGGATTCGGTGAGAACATGCGCGTTTTAAAATGGATGTTTGAAAGAATCGATGGCCGCGCTTGCGCAATGGAAACCACATTGGGATTCATGCCACGCTATGAAGATTTTGACTGGACGGGTTTAAATTTTACACGAGAACAATTTGAAAATTTAACCAGCATTGATTCAGAAAAGTGGATCAGCGAAGTTCTTTCGCATAAAGAATTCTTCCTGACCTTGCAGAATTCGGTACCGGAAGAATTTTTGCATATTCAGGAAAACAGTTTTGCCACGCTTGCAAAGCTGTACAAAGAAAACCGTCCTGCGACAGATTTACTGAATTAATTAAAGTCTAAAAGGCAACGCCGACACTCAGGCCGAAGAACGGAAGTATTCTTCCGATATAGAAAGCATACATGTTGGCTCTGGTAATAAATCCGGAGCTGCCACGGAATTCATAACCCATCCCTGCCTGTGGAACCGCAAATGTACCTGATGCGGTAAATTCAATTTCATCAAATGCATATGGATTTGTCGTACCGTTAGGGTCGTTTTGGTCGTCTAATGCCGCGCTAAGAGAATCGCTGACTCTCGAAGTGGCTTGAATGTGCCAAGCTGTTAAACCGCCTGTAAGAACAAAATTGTGACGACCGGGATTCGTGTAGTAATTCATATACAAGGGAACTGTGATAACCTGAACCTCAGTGTCGATAAAGAACGGATTAAAATTGAATTTCGTGTACGAAAGGCTTGCTCCAACACCAATTTCCTGACTGACCATTCGTTCGTAACCGATGCCATAAAAAATTCCACGGCCCAGTAGTTCAATTTGCAGAATATTTTTCTTATATTTTTTAGGACCGCGAATCTGTCTTTCATAGCTAACCTGAGAAGTGCGCACCGGCTCCTGCGCAAATAACGAAAAGCCTGCAATGAGGGAAATAAAAAATAGTAACGTCTTCATATAATGATTTCCCTCTTCAAGATGTGATTATTGACATTTGAATAAAGCGGCTGACGTATAGTCGCGATCATTAGTCGCTGAATGACCAACATTCGCTAAAACTTGGGCTCCCGGTACATTGTATAGCGCATTTGATGCCGAGCGGACCCCTTTACGAGTGCCTTCATCCATCTTACCGGTATAATTAGATTTTTCTTTTAAGAAGACAACTTTACGGTCTTCCTCCGCGCAGAATTCTTCAGCTGATTTATGAGCAGCTTCTTCCGCGCCTTCAATTTCGATATCACGGGCAATAACCTTGTGGATCCCTTTTTCGCCTCTCATTACGCGAACGCTGGCGCTTGAGCACGCAAATACAGACATTGAAAAGATAACTAATAATGTTAGTCGAACTAAAGATTTCATAAATACCTCTTGGCAAAGGTATTTCAAAAAAGGGACCTGGCAGAATCAAATGTATAGGAATTTAAAGTGTCTCGTTTTGAGAAACGACAAAAAAGGCTAACAGCCTAATGCATGTCTTCTTTCTTTTTCTTCTTTTTTGTATCGTTTTCGTTGTTGGTAGGAACTCGAAAAATTTTTGGTTTGGAGGTATCTACCGGCTCGTCATCTAATAAGCCGTAAGCCTCCATGTCTTCTTCGGTTTCTTTCAGCATGGAATCATCGTTAGGTTCAAGACCTAAAAGTTTATCTGCTTCCGCCTCTAAGCTTGTATTTTCGCTGTTAGCTTGTAACCAGATTTTTTCTTTTTCAAAGGGAAATTCCTGCCAGACAAAAGGAATATCGTGTTCTTCTTTATTTTCAAAGAAGTCGAACAGAATGCTGGCGATAACGTCCACAGCCAGGTGAATTTGTGGAAGTGTATTTTGTTTTTCAGGAGAGTGATCAACCGAAACCTCGAAATTTTGGAAGCGGAGCTCGCCTTTAGAGTTTATGCCAAGGCGCATCAAAATCTCAGTAGGGTAAATTCTTCCATCTATGCTAAGGGTCTTTCCAACAAGTTGAGCTTTAAAATTTTCTTCAAAAACTTCCTTAATCTGCTTTGAGAGTTCAGGAGGTAATTGCGACCATTTTTTAGACTCTTTTTTTCGCGCTTTCATCGGTCATTCCTTAGCATTTGTTGACTGAATTTAGGCTTCTTTCTATAACTCACCGAATGAGCGAAAATCAACCTAATCCCGATACATCTGTTATTAATAATTCTATTCCTCAGCCAGTAGTAAATCAAGATGTCGGGCAAGGGCGCGGCGTCTTCATTTCGACTTATGGCTGTCAGATGAACGTTAATGACACCGAACGAATGTATTCACTTCTTGAGATGTCCAATTTTGCGATAGTCGAAACACCTGAAGAAGCCAGCCTCATTATTATTAACGCCTGCTCGATTCGTGAAAAGCCGGTACATAAAGTTTATTCTGAAGTGGGACGTTATCAAAAGCTGAAAAATAAAAATCCTGATTTAAAAATTGGGGTCGGCGGCTGTGTAGGTCAGCAAGAAAAAGAAAAGCTGATTAAGAATCAGCCGATCATCGATTTTGTTTTCGGAACAGACAATATCGACCAACTTCCCAACTTAGTCTCCCAAACTTTTGCCGGAGAAAAAAAAGTTGTTAACGCAAAATTCGAACACAAGTCTCCTTACCATATTGAAACCTTGGTCCGTAATCCCGGCGTATCGACTTTCGTAAATATCACAAAAGGCTGCGACAACTTCTGTAGTTTCTGCGTGGTGCCGTTTACCCGCGGCAGAGAAAAATCAAGACCTTTGAATCATGTTCTTATGGATGTGCGCACTCTTGTTAAGCGGGGAGTAAAAGAAATTACCTTGTTGGGTCAGAATGTGAATTCTTACGAGTCAGAAGACGGTTCTGACTTTGCTGATTTACTGAAAAAAGTCGCTACTGATACTGATGTGCAGCGCATCCGTTATACGACGTCACACCCGAAAGATTTTAACGAAAAATTAATGCATGTTATGGCCGAACACCAAAACAAAATCTGCGAATACGTTCACTTACCGGTACAAAGCGGGAACTCGCGTATTCTTGACCGCATGAACCGCAATTATACGCGCGAAGAATACTTGGCAAAAATTGCGTTAATGAAAAAATATATTCCTAATTTAGTTCTCTCAACTGACATTATCGTTGGGTTTCCAGGCGAAACCGAAGAAGAGTTTCAAGATACTTGCAGTATTGTTGAAGAAGTCGGTTACGAGACCATGTTCGCATTTATGTATTCGCCACGACCGTTTACAAAGGCTGCCTCTTTCGAGGGTCAGATTGCTGAAGAAGTGAAGAACCGCCGCCTGAATCATCTTTTCGAAGTTCAGGAGAAGATGTCTTTTGAGCTCGTTAAAAAATACGAAAACCAAACACTTCAGGTTTTAGTTGAACAAATCAATGAACAAGGCAAAGCGCAGGGCCGCAGTACGCAAAATAAATTGGTCTATTTTTTGGGAAGTGAAAGCCTTATTGGTAAAACGGTTCCGGTTAAAATCACGAAAGCTATGCCTAATGTTCTTCGCGGAGAACTGGTGCAATGAGATCTTCAAAAGTCGGTCAGCCAGCAAGTTTTACGGCGGATATAATGTTTTCGAAACCACAGGATGAACGTGTAGATTTCGACGAAAAAGATCTGATTGAATTTTTTCCGTTCGGGTTGTCTCTTGCAAATGATTCCACCCGGCCTTTTATGATTTTGAAAGATAAACAGCAGGAAGTCAGTCTTCCGGTGGCCATTAATCAAATTGAGGCCGGTGTAACGCTGACGCAATCTTCTCATTCTACGATTCCGGTTTCTTTGCACCGCTTTTCAGAAAGTTTGCTGCAAAGCCTTAACATCAAGTTGGAACGTTGTATCTTCGTTGAGATTAAAGGCGTTCACCAGTACGTACGCCTTTATATGGCAGGGCATCCGCAATATCACAGCATGAAGTTCCGTGCCGATGAAGTGATGAGCCTTTGCTTTCATTTAAAGGTTCCGATTTTTGCTACAAAGAGTTTTATTAATCGCTCTAAAGTTATGAGCGCTGAAATTGTCGACTTAGCAGAAGGAATGCAAAATAATCCTCTGTTGCTGACGAAAAATCACAATTACTTAATGTAGCTACTTAGCTAAAAGTGCAGGTTATATATGTCGTTAATCGAGGCCCGTGGTTTTAAACCGACCTTAGGAAAAGATGTCTTTATTGCCGACGGCGCAAAAATCATTGGCGATGTAAAAATCGCAGACGGCGCTTCTGTTTGGTTTAACTCGACCTTAAGAGGCGACGTTATGCCGATTACCATTGGCAAAGAAACCAACATTCAAGATGGAAGCGTTCTTCACGGCACTTATGGTGTTCATGCCTGCGAAGTGGGCGACCGGGTGACTATCGGCCATAATGTCATTCTTCATGGCTGCAAAATAGGCAACAGTTGTTTAATTGGAATGGGTTCAGTCGTTATGGATGGAGCTATTATCGGTGATCGCTGTGTTGTCGGGGCTGGAAGCCTGGTAACCGAAGGAAAATCCTTTCCTCCGGGATCGTTGATTGTCGGTAGACCGGCAGTTGCAAAACGGCCATTAAACGAAGCCGAGCTTAAATTTTTGGAACAGTCAGCCGACAACTATCTTCTCTATAAAACCTGGTACAAATAGGCTACAATTTTTTTTGATTTGTTTCGCCATTTTAGAGGGGGTATTTAGTGAATTCTAACTTTGAATTAGCACTGACTTTTGATGATATTTTGCTGGTTCCTCAGTTTTCTGAAATCGTGCCTACGGATGTAATTCCACGCACGCACTTCGCAAAAAATATATATTTAAACTCTCCGATATTGTCTGCAGCGATGGACACTGTTACGGAACACAAAATTGCGCGTATTATGGCGCAAAACGGTGGTCTGGGAATTATTCATAAAAATATGACGATTGAACGTCAGGCTTTTGAAGTTGAAAAAGTAAAAAAATACGAAAGTGGAATGATTCAGGACCCGATCACTTTGTCGCCTGACCATTACGTCAGCGAGGCCTTGCAGATCATGAGTAAGTATTCGATCAGCGGAGTGCCGATTACCGTTCAAGGTAAACTTGTAGGAATTCTTACCAACCGTGATTTGCGATTTGAAACAAATGTAAATCAGCCAATTAGAAATTTAATGACGAAAGAAAATTTAGTCACCGGAGAACAAGGAACAACTTTAGAGCAAGCCAAAAAAATTCTTCAAAAACACAGGATCGAAAAACTTCCAATCGTCGATAAAGAAGGATTTTTACGAGGCCTCATTACCATTAAAGATATCGAAAAATCAGAAAGCTATCCCGGATCTACAAAAGACGAGCGCCGCCGGCTAGTCGTAGGCGCTGCCGTTGGTGTCGGAGCCGAATCCGCGGAACGCGTGGATGCACTGTTGGCTGCCGGAGTAGATGTACTTTGTGTCGACACAGCTCACGGGCATTCGCAAAATGTCTTGAACATGGTGGCGCATGCGCGTTCAAAAAGTAAGGACGTCGTTATTGTCGGCGGTAATGTTGTGACGGAAGAAGCAACAGAAGCTTTAATTGGCAAGGGTGCGGACGTCGTCAAAGTTGGCGTGGGCCCTGGAAGTATCTGCACAACCCGAATCGTGGCCGGTGTGGGCGTTCCGCAAATTCATGCCGTTATGAATTGTTCTAAAGTGGCTAAGAAGCACGGAAAAACTATTATCGCTGACGGCGGTATTAAGTATTCGGGAGATATCACAAAGGCTCTCGCTCTTGGCGCTAACACCGTTATGATCGGTAACTTATTGGCCGGGGCGGATGAGTCTCCGGGCGAAACGATTTTATATCAAGGCCGCACATACAAAATGTACCGCGGAATGGGTTCTTTAGGCGCCATGGAACAAGGTTCAAAAGACCGTTACGGTCAAATGGACACTTACGACATGGACAAACTGGTACCGGAAGGTATTGAAGGCCGCGTTCCGTATAAAGGAAACGCCAGCGGAATCATTCATCAACTGATTGGCGGATTAAAATCTGGAATGGGTTATATCGGCGCCAAAAATATTGAAGAGCTTCAGGCGAAGGCCAAGTTTGTTCAGATTACCGGCCAGGGCTTGAGGGAATCTCACGTTCATGACGTGAGTATTACTAAAGAAGCTCCTAACTACAGATTGGACTAAATTTGAAAAACGGATTTCTCATCCTTGATTTTGGCTCTCAAGTGACGATGCTGATTGCGCGCCGTTTGCGTGAATTAGGTTATTACACAGAAATTAAAGGATTTAATGAGCCACTGGAAAATATTAAGAAATTTAATCCTGATGGAATCATTTTAAGCGGCGGGCCCAATTCCGTTTATGACAAAAATAGTCCGGAAAGAAATGTCAGCGAACTTTTGACGGTAGCTCCTGTGCTTGGAATCTGCTACGGCATGCAACTGATCGCGCATCAAATGGGTGGCAAAGTAAGTCCTGGCCATACACGCGAATACGGGCTTACAGAAATAAACTGGAATCAATCTGTTCACCAAGAACTGGGAATGACCTGGCCTGCAAAACATAAGATTTGGATGAGTCATGGCGATGTGGTTTCAGAACTTCCGGAAAACTCAAAAGAGTTATTGAAAACTAAGGATCATATCGCAGGGTTCATCTCTAAAAATTTTATGGGCTTGCAATATCATCCTGAAGTCTCTCATTCGGAATATGGCAAGGAATTCTTAAATTTTTTCGCTGGCTGGTGTAAAGCCAAACCGTCTTGGAAGCATGAACAAGTTCTTTCAGCTGCAGAAAAATATGTTTTAGATACTGTTGGGCCTGATGATCACGTACTTTGCGCCTTAAGCGGCGGAGTGGATTCTTCGGTTGTGGCGACTTTGCTTACTAAGGTATTAGGTGCCAATCGTGTTCACTGCGTTTTTGTAAATAATGGATTGCTGCGCTTAAATGAATTTGAAAACGTATTGGCGGCTTACAAAAAGATCGGTCTTAATGTTAAAGGCATAGATGCCGAAGAAAAATTTTTAACGGCACTCCAAGGGCTTTCCGACCCGGAGAAAAAACGTAAAGCGATCGGTCAGTTATTCATTGAAGTGTTCGATGAAAGTATTCAGCGGGAATTGGTAGAGCATAAAGATAAAATTAAATTTCTTGCGCAAGGTACATTGTATCCTGACGTCATTGAAAGCATTTCTTCTGTCGGCGGCAGCGTTACCATAAAATCGCACCACAATGTGGGTGGGCTTCCTGAAAAAATGAACTTAAAACTGGTTGAGCCGGTTCGAAATTTGTTTAAGGACGAAGTCCGGCGTCTGGGAGCCGACCTGGGTTTGGCGCAAGAGTTGATTTCTCGCCATCCTTTTCCTGGCCCTGGTTTAGCAATAAGAATTATCGGCGACGTAACAAAAGATAAGCTTAAAATTATCCAAAAGGCTGATGATATTTTTATTAGATCGCTTCGTGAAGATAATCTGTATAATCAGATCTGGCAGGCGTTTTGTGTGCTATTGCCCGTACAAACGGTTGGCGTGCAAGGTGATGGCAGAACCTATGAAAATGTTCTGGCTTTAAGAGCCGTTACGTCGTTAGACGGCATGACTGCTGATTGGTACGAGTTTGAACCGGCTTTCCTGAAGAAGGTTTCAAACGCCATCACAAATCAGGTGCGCGGAATAAACAGGGTTGTTTACGATATTACAAGTAAACCGCCAGCCACAATTGAGTGGGAGTAACTTTTGAGTTTTGTTCACTTACATACGCATTCTGAGTATTCGCTTCTTGAAGCCGCTTGCCGGGTAAAGGCCATCGCGAAGAAGGCAGCCGAATTCAATATGCCGGCTGCAGCGCTAACCGATAACGGCAACATGTTCGGGGCGATAGAATTTTACTTTGCCTGCAAAGATAAAAACGTAAAACCGATTATTGGCTTTGATGCTTATGTAACTCCGGGGTCCCGCCACGAAAAAAAACAAGATCCGAATCAAAAGTATTCTGAGATGGCTTTGGGTCCGCGAAGATTGGTGCTTCTCGCTCAGTCTTTTAATGGTTATCAGAACCTTTGCCGACTAAGTTCAGTTGGGTACCAGCAGGGTTTCTATTATAAGCCTCGCATCGATAATGAATGCTTGAAAGAGTACAGCTCTGATCTTATTTGCCTTACCGGCGGCTTTCGCGGCGAATTAGCGGATATTTTTATGAAAGAGGGTGGCGATGCCGCCCTGAAACGGCTAAGAGAACTAAAGGAGCTTTTCGGAGACCGCCTTTATCTTGAAATGTGCCGCACTCGACCTGAGTGGGATTCCATTAATAAATTTATTCTGGAAGCCTCTAAAATTATTCATGCGCCTGTTGTGGCTACAAATGATGTTCACTACTTAACTGCGGATGATCAAATTGCGCAGGAAGTTCTAGTTTGTATTGGATCAAACAAAACGCTTTCTGATGAAACCCGTTCTAAATTAGGGAGTTCGGAATTCTATTTTAAGTCTGCAGAAAAAATGCATGCACTCTTCAAAGATATTCCTGAAGCGATTTCTAACACGCTGGAAATCGCTGAACGTTGCGATGTTAAATTCAAATTGAAAGATGATAAAGGAAAAGCCATTTATCATCTTCCGAGTTTTCCAACAACTGAAGGCCGGACTGTTGGCGAAGAAATTTCAGATCGTTCAAAGATTGGTCTAGAACAGCGCTTTGATGAAATGAGAGCTCACGGCACAGAAGTAACAACTGAAAAGCGTGCTGATTACGAAAAGCGTTTAGCCTATGAACTTGGTATCATTGATCGCATGGGCTTTAACGGTTATTTTTTAATCGTTCAAGACTTTATTAACTGGGCTAAATCTAATGATATTCCGGTTGGTCCCGGGCGGGGCTCCGGCGCCGGCTCTCTTGTGGCCTACAGCTTAAGAATTACGGATCTGGATCCGCTTCCGAACTTTCTTCTCTTTGAGCGCTTTCTTAATCCTGAACGTGTTTCCATGCCGGACTTTGATATCGATTTCTGTCAGGATCGCCGTCAGGAAGTCATTCAGTATGTCACCAAAAAATACGGTTCTGAATCGGTTTCGCAAATCATTACATACGGTAAACTGCAAACTCGTGCAGCGTTAAAAGATGTGGGCCGAGTTTTGGGGATGACATTTGCGGAAACCGACGTGGTTTCAAAACTGATTCCCGACAAGTTAGGAATCACACTAACCGAATCGCTTGAGACAGAGCCTAAGATAAAAGAAATGATGGAGCTAAATCCAACGATTGAAACCCTGGTTGGATTGGCATTAAAAGTTGAGGGTATGGTTCGTCATGCCGGTATCCATGCGGCCGGTGTCATCATCGCGGACGGCCGATTAACAGATCATGCGCCGATGTACAAAGGCGATGATGATGCAGAAAATGTTGTTCAGTACGACATGAAGCATGCAGAGAAGATCGGATTAATTAAATTCGACTTCTTAGGATTAAAAACTCTTACTCATATCAATCAGGCCTTAAAGATTGTAGAGAAGAACCGCGGCGTTCACATTCGTGAACCTGATATTAATATTAACGATTCAAAAATTTATGAATTACTTTCCCGCGGAGACACCGCCGGAGTCTTTCAGTTCGAGGGTGAAGGCATCACTGATGCCACCCGAAAAATTAAACCTTCCAGCTTCGCTGATATTACTGCGATTACATCTTTGTACCGTCCGGGTCCAATGGCAAACATACCGGATTTTACCAAACGTAAGCATGGCGAAAGCCCGGTTGAATATTTATTGCCGGATACCAAACAGGTTCTTGAAGAAACCTACGGAATTATGGTTTACCAAGAGCAAGTAATGGGTATTGCATCGATTATCTCAGGTTACAGCCTGGGTGAAGCCGATATGCTCCGTCGAGCAATGGGTAAAAAGATCAAAGAAGAGATGGATCAGCACCGTGTGCGGTTCATTAACGGCGCAGTAGAGCGTGGTCACGATCAAAAAAAATCAGAAGAGCTTTTTGAGCTCATGTACAAGTTCGCCGACTACGGTTTTAATAAATCGCATGCGGCAGCCTATTCAGTTATTACGGCGCAAACGGCGTGGGTTAAGCATTATTACCCTGCAGAATTCTTTGCGGCTTTGTTGTCAACAGAGGTTGGAGACACAGACAAAGTTGTTAAGTACGTCAAAGATGCCCAGAAGCGCGGCTTGAATGTGCGCCCTCCGCATATTAATTTTTCTGATTACTTATTTACTGTAAAAGGCGATGAAATTTACTTCGGCTTGGGCGGGATCAAAGGCGTCGGGCAAGCAGCCGTTGAAGCTATTTTTGAAGCTCGCGAAAAATTGCCAGAGAAAAAATTCAAAGACATCGAAGAGTTTTTCAATAATGTGGACTTAAGGCGCGTAAATAAAAAAGTTATCGAAAATATGATTAAAGCCGGCGCGTTTGATAATTTCGGCTATCACCGCGCGCAGTTGATGACCGGATATCCACAGTTTTTGGACCGTGCTGTCGAATCACAAAAAGACAAAGAAGTAGGTCAGGTTTCGTTATTTGAAATGAGCACTCCTGAAGAAACAAAAGTTACTCTTCCGGAAGTCAGTGTTTGGACCAGAATGCAATCCCTTTCAAATGAAAAAGAAGTTCTGGGGTTTTACTTAAGTGATCATCCGCTGAAAGGTTTTGAGAATTTTTCTAAAGTTTGGTCTACAGCTACAGTGGCGGATTTGCCGGCATACTTTACAAAAGTTGCTGCAGACAAGCCGGTCGAAAAACCCAAATGGGGCGAACCGAGAAATAAAATCAGAGTTGTCATTGCAGGTCTCATTTCAGAATACCGCGAGTTGATCACGAAAAAAGGAACCAGAATGGCTTTTGGCCGAATCGAAGACTTGTCAGGTTCAGTTGAGCTGGTCATATTTCCGGATACGTATGCGAAATTTTCTAATTTGCTGAAAGAGGAAAAACCACTTTTGGTAGGCGGGGGCTTAGAAGTCGAAGAGGGTAATCCGAAAATTATTGTGGACACCTTTGCACCTTTTGATGAAGTGTTGAGAAAAACCAAAAAAATCTCAATGCGTTTAGATAAATTAGAAGCCGGTGATTTTGAAAGATTAAGTTCGTTATTAGACAACAATAAGGGTAATACCGACGTACGTCTGGTTATGAACATAGATGGAAACAGCATTGAGGTTTTGCCGGACTCTCCTAAGCAAATTCAAATTTCTGATCAGTTTTTCGAGGAAATTCACCAGCTCTTTGGCCGAACAGACTTTATTGAAGTGAATAGTTAAGGTACAATTTAGCCAGGCCTGCTTTGCCGGCCACTTAACCCGCTGAAACATAGGGGGATTATGAAAAAGGTTTTAATTGTATTTTTGGCGATCAGTATTTCATCATGCGCTATAGTCACTAACCGAAGTGGCGAAACCGATCATAAAAATTTACCGCCTCCGGAAGAGCCGGCTGCAGTTGCGCAATTACCGCCGCAAAAAGCGTTATCTCGAACAATTGTTGACCAGGATTTTAAGAGGCGTGATGAAGATCAAGAATTAAAAAAGCGTGTTGTTGTGTTGCCGATCCTGGATAAAAAAGGTTTGCGCTCTCCTGAGGTTCTGAAAGGGGCCCAGGAGGCTTTTATGGATGCGCTGAATGAAAGCGGAGAACTCATTGCGGTTGATTCGTCGGTTCTGAAGCTCGATTTGACTAAGTATATAAAAAATAATGTTTATGATTTAAAAGCTATTGGTATCGCGTCGAACAAGGTTGGGATCAGTTCGTTACTTGAACCGCGAATCATCGACATGAGATTTCAAGATGAGGATCCGGCAAAAGTTGATAATTCCAGTTCATTGAAAACCCGCCAAGTTATTTTTGAGATCGTCGTTCAGTCCAGGCTCTTTAACATTCATTCCGAACAGGAATTGTTTAACACCGTTAAAACTGTGACGATCAGCGATCCGAATTCAGTTGTTCCGGAAAATATCACGTCAGATAATTTTTTTGCTAAAAATACCGAGTTAACAGAGATTCTGATTAAAGATGCTTTACTTGATTTTAGCGCTAAGCTTGTCGACGCCATGAAGCTTGTTACATGGGAAGGGCGCATCGCCGCTCTTCAAGGGGAAAAGGTCTATTTAAACGTAGGTAAAATCTCCGGTGTTCGCATCGGTGACATC
>JANWIU010000062.1 GCA_025449725.1 Pseudobdellovibrio sp. | reverse complement strand
GTTGAAGAGCTTGTCACAAACGGGTAAGTGCCGTGATAAACATCCAGCAAAGTTCCTTGCGCGCCTTCGAATACAACACGCTTGCCTTGTTTGATCTTAGTTGAAACTAAAAGGCTAACGTCAGCTGTACGGTAGGGGCGCAGTTCTTCGATCACGGTTTGCACCTGATCATAAATTTCTTTGGCTGTGATTTCCGGCACATCATACAGCTTAGAAAACAAAGCGTTTTTTTCTTTTAGTACGAATTCTAATTTTGCCATTAAAGTTTTGCTGTCGAACAAATCCGCCATCATCAGTGCGCGGCGGGCAGCGCGGTCTTCGTAGGCAGGGCCAATGCCTTTGCCGGTCGTTCCGATTTTTCCATCTGATAAAGCGGCTTCTCGGGCCTTGTCTAAAACTTTGTGATACGGCAGCAACGCTGTTGCATTGTCAGAAATCAATAACTGATCTGACGTAATGTGAAAGCCGGCTTCCTTTAATTTTTTAATTTCATCAGTAAGACCAAAAATATCAATTACGACTCCGGCTGCGATAACGCAAGTCTTGTCGGTATGAAGAATTCCTGACGGGATCAGATGAAGAACGGTTTTTTTGCCGTTAACCACAAGCGTGTGGCCGGCGTTGGATCCGCCCTGGAATCTCACGACCAGATCGGCGTGTGAAGCTAAGACATCGACTAATTTCCCTTTTCCCTCATCGCCCCACTGGGCGCCGATGACAACGGTGGCTGACATATTTTATGTCCTTTCCAAAAATGATAGGCTACCCCAATCATTTTGCAGTGGTAAAGTGTTAAGAACAGAATGATTTAAAAAATATTGAGTAATTCTTTCGCAGGCTTCATTGGATGCCTTTAAAAAAGCTTCTTCTGTATACGCACCTAAGTGCGGTGTTAAAACCACGCGTGGAGCTTTCAGCAGCTTTGAATCCCGCGACAGCGGTTCTTTTGCAAAAACGTCAAAGGCCGCCGACCCAAGCCTGTTTTCATTCAATGCTTCCGCAACAGCTTCTTCGTCGACAACGCAACCACGAGACGCATTTATTAAAATCAAGTCAGGCGAAACATACTCAAGTTGAGAGGCACCAAACATGTTTTTAGTTTCAAAAGTAAAAGGAACATGGAAGGTCAGGATGTCTGATCCTTTTAAAACTTCTTCGTAGCTTGCGCGTTCGGCCCCGGCTTTTTTAAAAGTTTCATCGGTTTGATACGGATCAAAACCCAGCACCTTCATATCAAATGCCCCGGCAATTTTAGCCACGCGGGATCCAATCCGCCCAAGGCCTACAACTCCCAGAGTTCTTCCGGCCAGTTCGTTAGATACGAAGAGATCGCGATTCCACACTCCGGATTTCATTTCTTTTTGGGCCTGCACAACTTTTCTGTTGGCGGCTAAAATCAGGGCCCAGGTCATTTCAGCAGTAGAGACCACGTTAGATTCAGGCGTGTACATGACGCAGATATTGCGCTTCTTTGTTTCAATTAAGTCAATGTGATCATAACCGCTTGTGCAGGTAACGATAACTTCCAGCGCTGGAGCTTTTTCTAAAACCTCTTTTGTGATTTTAAATTTTGAACGAATAATCAGCGCATTTGCGGTCGTTAGCTTTTCTTCGCTGTAGTTATCGACTTCAAATCCCGGAATTTGTTTGAGTTTGACCAGTGCTTCCATTGCAAAGCGCTCACAAATCAAAATTGATTTCTTTGCTTTACTGCTCAAGAGGATGCGCCTCCAGCCATGACGTCGAAAGGGATCTGACTTTTTCCGGATCGATGTTGTAGGAAAAATCTTTTAATGCCAAAGCTAAGCGATACATGGTTTCAATTAAGTGGTGGTCCAAGATGTAACCCATGTGGCCGATTCGCAGGATCTTGCCTTTTGCCTGATCCTGGCCCCCCATAACAGTGACTTGATATTTTTTTTCAAGATGTTCGCGAAGCTTCACGCCATCCAGGCCCTCTGGCACATTCAACGCAGTTACAGAATCAGAAGGCGAAGCAGAATAAAGCGAAAGGCCCATTTGGGCAGACAAGGCACGGGTAAAATCAGCGCGGCGTCTTTGCTCTGCAAAGTGCTTTTCAAGGCCGGATTTTGAAATTTCATTTAACACAAAATCCAGCGCTTTAATATGTGCCACGGCTGAAGAAAAATAAGTTTCACCTTTTTGGTTCGCGTTTAATTCTTTTTGCAAATCAAAATAAAAGCGGGGAGTCTTACAGACTTTGGCTTTAGCCCATGCTCTTTCAGACAAGCAAACAAAACAAAGACCTGTCGGCAGCATTACGGCTTTTTGGCTTCCGGCTACAAGGCCGTCAATCTTCCACTCATCCATTCGGATGTCATAAGCTCCGACCGCGGTGATCCCGTCTACTAAAAATAAAGCATCCGTTTTAGAAACAATATCTGCCAATGCCTTAATATCATGGCCGGTGGCTGTGCTGGTTTCAGTGGCCTGCGTAAGAACGATTTTAATATTCGGATTTGATTGAAGAAATTTTTTTACTTCGGAAGGATCGACCGGTTTTCCCCAATCACAATTAAGGCGGTGAACACGCCCGCCGTAAACTTCTGCCATGTCGGCCCAGCGTTCACCGAATTTTCCGGAAACGATGGCTAGAACTTCTTCGCCGGGATTCAGTAAGTTAACTAGTAAGGCTTCCATCCCGCCGCTTCCGGTAGATGTCTGAATTAGAACCGGCATTTTGGTCTGAAAAAAACTTTTAAGATTTAAAAGGACGCGGGCTAAGATCGCATCGAACTCCGGAGTTCGGTGATGGATCATTGGGTGTGCTAAGATCTTCTGCACCTCTGGGTGCAACTGAACAGGGCCCGGAGCTAAGAGAATAGCATTTGACATTCGTGTTTCCTTGCGGATTCATTAAAGCAGATGAGAAAAGTTTTATCGCGCATTTTTTTGAGACTGACGGGATCAGTCATCACTTTTTTTCTCTGTCTATTGCTCTCCGGCTGTGCTTACAAACTCAGCTCGAGAACTCAAACTCTTCCGGGAAACGTAAAATCGCTTCAAATTCCGCTTTTTCGTAATGACTCCGGCGAAGTCGGCGTGGAAACATTTTTTACCAACGCCTTAAAGATAGAAGCTTTGAGATCACACTTTGTTACAGTTAAAAACGAAGAAGGTCAGGCAGAGGGCGTTTTGCAGGGCCGAGTGACCAGTGTAGATGTGATTGCGGACGAATCCATCATTGAAGCCAAGAATACGGAATTCATGCCGACCGAAACGGTCATCGCAACTCAATACCGCGTAAGCGTCGGCATTGAACTGGTTTTGAAAAAAGCTAACAGCAGCACGATTTTATGGCGCGGAAACTTTGTGCAGACAAAAAGTTACTCAGCTCCGCAGATTACTTTGCCTGTAGTTAATACAGCGAACACTCTTTACAACGAGTCGGCAAAAAGGCAGACTCTGAACGATTTATCAAAAGAAATGATGCAAGCAGCTTTCGACCGAATGGTCGAAAATTTTTAAAGAGGAATTTAAAACTTGGCGATTTTGGATCATCAAAAGTTTTATAAAGAGCTTGAAAGTAAAAAATTTAAGCCCGTCTATTTTCTTTTTGGTGATGAGCCCTTTCTTCTTAATCCTTGTGTCGACCGTTTCAAGCACGCCGTGCTTGACGAATCAGCCTACGATTTTAATTACTCGCTTTTTTACGCTAAAGAAGCCGATATTTTTCAAGTACGCGATGTGGTCGAAACGCTTCCGGTGTTTTCGCCGCACAGACTTGTAATTTTTAAAAACATTCAGGACTTAAAGGATAACGAATTCGCAGAAATCGAAAATCTTTTAAAAAATCCTGTTGAGTCCACGGTTTTTGTTTTATTTGCCGACAAAGTAGATAAACGTAAAAAGTTTTTTAAAACGGTGATGGATCTTGCTGTTTGTGTAGAATTTAAAAAGCCATTTGAAAACCAGTATCCGCAGTGGATTTTACACATTTGCAAAGACATCGGTTATAAAATCAATAACGATGCTATTCACAGATTGCACCGTTTAGTCGGAAATAACTTATCCGAACTGCAAAATCAAATTTATAAAATTGCTGAATACATCGGGGCAAAGCCAACGATTGAGCTTGCCGATATTAATGCTGTGATTTCAGTTAGCCGCGAAGAAAACATTTTTGATTTTACCGCTGCAGTGGGATTAAAAGACCGCGTAAAAGCTCTCGAGCAATTGGTCAACATGCTGGATCAAGGCCAAAACGAAGTCGGAATTATCAACATGGTGGCACGCCATATGAGAATTCTGTTAACGGTAAGAGCGGGGATGGATCAGGGCATCGGCGGATCTAAGTTAGCTACACTGACAAATCTTCCCAGCTATTACATTGAAAATTACTGTGATCAGGCACGTCTGTGGCCTATTAAAAAAATTGAAGAAGCGCTTGTGGTTTTACATGAAACCGATAAAGCTTTGAAATCGTCACCGATATCATCCCACATTTGGTTAGAAAATTTTGTTTTGAAATCCTGTTCGCTTTAATAAGGCGGGGTTTTAATTTTAGTTTGGAGTACAAACCGTAGGGATCGCGACACCGTAAAAGTTGGCAATAGATTCCCAACGTTGCGTCGGTATATTACCACCTAACCAGTTCATCAACGTACCACCGGCGACCGGCGGCAGCGCTTCGCCCTGACTGCCAACCGGGTATTCATCTTTGTACCCTACGATGTGCAGCGATTCGTGAACACCACTCATGGGGTTAGCCGCTGTGTTCATCAGGGACTGGTGTTGCCGTGTGCTTTTTCTTCCGCTGTTGTCGCGCCAGGTGGCAGCGCCCTTGGTTTCACCGGCCATCTCAACGACCGTGATATCGATTCTTGCATTTCGTTGTAACCTTAAATTTTTTGCTACAGATCTGCCGCTACCGAAGCACTTAAGTAAATTTTTACTGTCATAGTCTGGCCTACAATCTAATTCCGCGCGGCTTAGTTTTACAATTTCAAATGTTAAATTCATTGCCGAGAATGGTGAAGTATTGCGAAAGGCTTGAACCAATTCACAGGCTTTTGCTGCACTTGCCTGATCTGTTACAATTAAAATATCCGGGCCTTCTGCTCTTGGCCGCTCTGTCACCTGCACAGGCGGAAGTGCAAGTGGAATGCCCTGCCTGCTGTGTTCTTCTTGCGTGGGGATTCTTTCAAACGGCAAACAGGAAGGGACAGTCGGATTTTGTAATTGCGGGCAGATTGCAGAAAGATCGTTACCGTGTGATGTAGCAGAAGTGGGTGCAGGTGGTTGTGCCGGCGTTTGCGGTTCAGGATCAGGCACGGCTAATGGCGGCAGTTCCCTAACTTCTACGGGGATTGGTGCCGCGACAGGAGTAATGGTTTGCCCTTCAGACGCGTCGGACGAATCAGTTGTGTCTGAGTTGTCAGAACCAAAAGTTACCAAACTTAGACTTAAAGCCGTCATTAATATGCAAATTTGAAATTTCATAATTTCTATTCGGGCAGCCAGTGAAATTTATTGAGAAAAATGAACCGTTTTAGTGGTCCAAAACCGCCATCTTCACGTTAAGTCCTGACCATACTATAGTTAGACTACAAATTGACCGACAATAGGGTTTGGAAATCGGCCTGTTTTCTTATTTTGAGACAGGATGGATTCGGATGAAAATGGGTTTAAAATGAAAATTTTCTCATTCTTAATTTGCTTGTCATTCGCAACTGTAACATTTGCTGCGGATTCGTTTTCTAGCCGGTGCGATTTGGATGTGATCAACTCTAACCCGCAGGAATACTTTCAATCTATAAGTCACCCTGAAGGTGATCCGTTTACGGCAACTACAGCTATCGCCATCTACGGGCTAAGAAAAGAACTCATATATAGAGGCGAAGGGTTCAGTTACAACCTTTACCCAGCCGCAAATATTACAGAGCGCGATAGTTTCACAAAGCGTCTGGTCAATATCATGATGACTTTTCCGAAAGCTTTTATGCAAAAGCATGACAGCCTGTGTTTTGTCTTAGTTGATAGAATAAGTCCTGGTGGTACTTTTGGATTAACTCAAGGTAACGTCGTCTTCTTATCAACAATTGCGACGAACACGATTATTACCCACGAGTTATTTCATGCGTTCGATCATATGTATTCAAGTGAAAGCTCACGTAATGCCTTCAGTGCGCTTAACCCGGAAGGTGCCCGGTATTCAAATGTTTCGAATGGGGCGCCAACGGTTGCAACCAGATTCCATCAGATGACAAATAATTTTGTTAGCCCCTATGCCACTTCTAGCTTGTTGGAAGATCGGGCAGAAGTTTTTGCCGGAATGGCACTTGATTATAATCTCTTCAAGGAAAAGACTTCAGAAAAGCCGGTTATTCGAGGCAAAATCGAAGTGATTAAAAAGTTCATTGGTGATTTGTGTGCCAGTGGTGGGACTTCCGTGATGGACGAACGCTATTGGACGTCACGTGAGGTCGATGTCGGCGACGGTAATTATGAATCCTGCCTCAGAAGAAACCCGGAAGAGGATTGCCAGAACAGCAAACAACGCTTTCGCCCTTATCCGGATTGGAATTCTCCTTAAACCCAAAATAATAAATTCCGGTTGATTGTCAGAAACTTCAATGTAACGCTTACCTATGCTTTTTAGGTTATTGATGTATTTTTTTCTTTGCACGCTTGTGGGAATCCAACTACAGGCAAAAGACTTGAAAGTCTTTGCATTCGCAGGAAACAACGCCACGACCTCTAGTGAAGTTTTGTTAATGCTGGAAGAAGTTGTTAGAGCAAAAAGTGAAGACTTCAAAATAATTTCTATTAAAGAAGGAATCGGGTTCAGGTTTCAGTCCGATTATTATATTCCTGTTGATCCGGACGACTTAATCGCACCTTTTAGTAATAATGAGATTCTGGATGTTGATGTTCTTAAAAATAAAATCGGCCGATTCGATAAGACAGCGCAAAAAAATGAAGTTTATGAATCCGGGCGGGCGATTCTGATTATGACACCGGATACTCCGCCGGAATTTGCTGAAGCCATTCGCGCCAAACAGTACACTATTTCTAAGCTGAATGCGAACTCCCGATTTTGGAACGATCTAAAAAACTACAAGGTCCCTTCCTTTTTGAACAGCGAAAATTCAGTTGAAAAATTCACCTTCAATTCTGAATCTTGGCACGCAGATAAAATTTGGAAGTTGGCGCTGTTTAAAGAATACATTATTCAGAATAAGAATAAATTTTTCTCGGTTAAAATAATCCCTAAAGCCTTTGGCGGTTTGGGCCGCTTTTTTACAGCGGCCAGGCAAAATCTCGAAAGCGATTCGCTAATTGTAAGTTCAGGAAATCTGCTGGCGGATGATAACGATCGCTGGGAATTTATTGATAACTTTTTTAAAGATTTTAAAAATGCCTATATTGTTGCAAATGGCGTTGAGATCGAAATAGCCGGGGGTCGCTTTGCGGACGAAAGACTAAAAGGTCTTTTAGTGGATAGAGTGATTTCTTATAATCTGTGTGAGCTAAAAGAAAAAGAATGTGTAAAACTGGTAAAGCCTTATGTGACTGTTAATTCAGGTGGCCTTAAGATAGCCGTGGTGGGTTTAACCAGCCCGGAAATTCAAAGCGATATCGACAAATTAGCGGCCACGACACCTGCGTTAAAGAATGTCCGTGCGGAAAAGCCCAAATCAGAAGATTTCGAAGCGTTTCTTTTCGGGTTGCGCAAAGATCATGACTTGATTGTTCTGGCAACTAACATGTCGGCCGCCTATGCAGGAGAACACTTCAGTGAAGTTCTCGGAGCAGATTTATTCATTTTAAGAAATAATCGTAAATTTTTCTGGGATGAGAATTCTGAAGTTAACATTAAAAGCTATAAAGAGAGATTTCCGCTTCAAGTGTTGCAAAAGGTGGATGTCAGTACCACCTATGGGCAGATCCTAAAAATATCTAAAAAAGACAAAGACCTAAAAATCAATTCGCGCAGAATTATATTTGACCAGTCGCAAAATTCCGGAAGTGAACTTAACGATGTCTATTCAAGAAATTTGGTAGAGAATTTTTTCAAAACGGAGTTCATTCTCCCGGATCACAAAGAATTATTTCAAGACAAACTGGTTCCTGACAGAACGGAATTCGCAAAGCTTAGTGCCCAACTTTTGAAGCTAAGTTTCAATGCCGAAGTCGGTATTTTTAATGAGCAACCTCAGAATACCACTGTCGTGGGCCCGCAGGAGGAACGTGGGATTCGGACTTGGATCAGGTCAGACGATTATGTCGAAATCCTTTATTTATCGGGCGGCGAATTAAAGCGTTTATATCAATTTAATGAAGAATTAAAGGGCGATGATAAGCTGGCCTTTAATGGCTTGAGTTCCGAATTGAAAATTAACGGTTTAAGTGTAAATGATGGTGAATATTACCGGGTGGTCATGCCTAAAACCATCGGGGAATCCAGACAATACAGTATTAAATCGGTGCTGTTGGCCGATAAGTTCATTAAATTGCCTAACGGATCTTATCAGGATTCAGAAGCGGGGCAGGCAGTCAATTTAGCGGAATTCGTTATTGGTGATCTAAAAGATCGCTGGAAGTCCTACATTCAAGAACCTGTCGACGTAGCTAAAAAAGCTGAACTCACTGATAACTATAAAAAACTTTATAAAGGTGAATCGCTGAACCCTATTGAAGGGTATTGGACCCACACTTTAGATAACCTGTCGCTCGAATATTCGCAGTTAAGTACGACTGATGCGACCGCCTTTTCTTCGGTTACAGATTCGAGATTAAAAACTGTTGATCAACGGTACATTGCCGCCAGTCTGAATTACAAAGCCAGCTATAAAAAAGCGCCTTTCGTGAACGAGCTGGGCCTAAGTGCACGTTATTCAAAACAGGAGCTTCTTCCGGCGGCGGGGCCATCTATCATTACGATTTTAGACGATCAGGTTCGGGCTTATGCCAATGCGTCTTTGCCCATTTACAGTCTTGAAAATCACGATTGGCTGGCAAAAGAGATGGGGCCTTATCTTGAAGTGTCATACGAAACCGAATTCGAAGCGGAGCCGGGACTGTCGCTTCAAAAAAATCTGACTGGTTTTGCCGGCTGGAAGTTTTTCAGCGGAGATTTGGTGAAAAGCGCCAGCGTCTTCGGGCTTATTAATAAATACCTGACAGAATCAAATCCACGCACCGTAACTGGTGCCGGTTATAAATTTGAAATTTCCAAGCGGGTTTTCAATAGTAATGCGGAATACAAGTTGCTGTCTGAATACCGTTACTTTTTTGATGATGACGACCCGGTGGCGGATGTTCGAAGCCGTTTTGTGCTGGATCAGTCCTTTAATCTCAACATTACGAACAAAATCAGCTTCGGCCCTTACTTTCGCTACTTCAGTTTGACCCGTAAATCAGTGAATGAGTCTGTCAGCCAGAACATGGTTGGCGTGAATTTGACTTATTCTGACTTTTGGAAACCTAAATACCGAACCCCTTAAAGTTTGACAGCCTGTTCTTTGTCGTTAACTATTAATAGAGAAGTCTATTTTTTAGTTCACGGAGGAATTATGAAAAATATTTTATTTGTAGCAGTTATGGCCTTATCAACTACGGCCTTTGCAAGCATCGAACGTTCAATCAAGGCCTTTGATATCGACATGAATTTGGCGATCGATGGAAAACAGGTATCTACTCCTCGTATCATTGTTAAAGAAGGCGAAAAGGGAATCGTCACCCAAGAAGTTGGCGGACAAATCAGTAAAATTGAAGTTGTGGCGAAAGAAATCAGAAGAAGCGATTTAAGCAAGGCGATTAGATTAGATTTTACAGTCAGTAAAGTTTCTGCTGACGGGAAGTCGACGGTTATTTCAAAGCCTAGAATTATTGTAGCCAACAATGCAGAAGCCATGATTACAAGCGGGGAAACAGGCAGACCTGAAGCACTTTCGCTTTCTGTAGTTGCAAATAAAATCACCTTCTAGATCATTTTTTTTCAGACTCTAATTTCAATTTTTTTTGGAATTTCATTCTAAAATGCGCTTTTTAAGGCGAAATCCTGAGCTGGATTTTTGCACATAAAAAGCGCAAATCTGCGCACTAAAATACCCCAAAGATTTATTAAGATTTCTTCATTTCATTATTGACTCACCTACAGGACCAAAGGACAGTTATATAGTGTGTTAAAGGAGTCTTAGGTGAGAATTAAGAAGCTTGAGCTTATTGGTTTTAAATCGTTTAAAGACCGTACAGTCATCCAATTTGATGCCGGTATCACCGGTGTTGTCGGACCAAATGGTTGCGGAAAATCAAATATTGTCGATGCCTTAATGTGGGTTATGGGTGATCAGTCAGCCAAAGACTTACGTGCTTCCGCAATGACTGATGTCATTTTCGCAGGTTCCGAAGGTTATGCGCCACACGGTATGTGTGAAGTTTCTTTAACGCTCGAAAACGATGGCGGACCATTCCCTGCTAAATACTTAAAACACTCTGAGATCATGGTAACCCGCAAACTTCACAGAAACGGTGAAGGGGAATACTACATCAATAAAGAAGTGGCTCGTCTTAAAGACGTTCAGGAAATCTTTATGGATACCGGTGCAGGTTCCAAAGGTTTCTCAATCATTGCCCAAGGGATGATCGGTAAAATCATTACAGCAAAACCTGAAGAACGCCGTATGTTAATCGAAGAAGCGGCCGGTATTACAAAATTCAAAGCCCGTAAAAAAGAATCACAACGTAAATTAATTTCTACAGATCAAAACTTGATTCGTTTACAGGACATCATCGGCGAACTTAAGAGACAGATCGATTCTTTACAGCGTCAGGCACAGCGTGCTGAGCGTTACCGTAACATCAAAAACCAAATCGAAGAGTTAGAACTGTGGTTGTCGTCAGCTCAATATGTGAATTTGAAGCAGGCTGCAGATGAAGCTCAAAAGATATTTGATGAAGCTCAATCCCTTGAAGTGGGAAGCGAATCCAATTTAGCCACCATGCAGGCTGAACTTGAGACTTTGAAACTTGGCATCTTAGAACAAGAAAAAGCAGTTGAGGCAAAACAGCAGGAATTCTTTACGTTTCAGTCTTCTGTTCAGAAGAAAGAAATGGAAATTCAGGAGTTACGTTTTCAGTTAGAGCAGGCGAAACGTAACGAACAAATGACCGGGAACATTTTGAATGAACAAAAAGCCCGTCATGATTTATTAGCCCGTGATTTAACTCAGTTAACAGAACAGGCTGAGGCTTTAAAAACAGAATCTGAAGAATTAACTTTAGAATCTCAGCAAAAGTCTGAGGCTTTCCAGGCCAATCAGATCCGTTACAATCAAATTGATGATGAATTAACAACTAAACGCCGCGAACAAATTGCTTTAGGGCAAAGCGAATCGGCATTAGACGCCCAAGTGAACTCGTTCACGAACCGTAAAGCAGAACTTGAATCATCTTTGGCGGATGAAGAAATCACTTTGAATGAACTGCGTGAAAAATTACACGAATTCGAAGGCCGTAGAAGAAAAGTAAACACTTCGTTAGATCAAGAAAGACAAATGCAATTAGATTTGTCTTCTGATGTAAATGCGTTTGAAGAAAATAAACGTATTCTGACGGCTTCATTGCAGCAAAAACAAATCGAAGTTCAGGAATTCAAAGATAATTTAAACGAAACCGCTTCACGACTTTACGGTCTTGAAAACTTAGCTGCAAACTTCGAAGGTTTCGAAGAGGGCGTTAAGCAAGTCATGCTTTGGAGCAAAGCTAAGCAAGCTGAACTTCATGCTGATGGCAGCACCAGCGAATACTTCAAACCAGTTTCTGAAGTTATTGAAGTTCCGGCTGACTATGAAATCGCAATTGAAGCCGCTTTAGGTTCAAAACTTCAAATGTTGTTATCGCAAAAAGCAGAAGCGGCTGTTGAAGCTGTTGATCACTTAAAAGGTAACAACTCCGGGCGCTCAAGCTTCTATTCAAATGAAGGTTCATACCAAAAACAACTTCAAGGTAATCCGTCATCTGAATCCGGTGTTTTAGGATTATTAAAAGATGTCGTTAAGTCTTCAGAAACTTACTCAAGTAAAGTTTCTGAAATCTTAGATGGCGTGGCGATAGTTGATTCCATCAGAACGGCATTAGCTTTAAGACCAAATTTCAGCGGCTGGACATTCGTTACTCAAGATGGGGACACATTGTCTGCTGACGGAGTTCTAACGGGTGGTTCTAAAGAATCTGCTGAATCAGGCGTATTAAAACGTCGTCGCGAGATTAAAGAATTATCTGAGCGTAAGCATGAATGGGCCGGTAAACTGGCTTTAGCTACTCAAGCTTTGAAAAAAGTTGAAGAGCAATTGGCCAATGTACTGAATGACTTCGAAGGCGCACAAAAACGCCGCCTTGAACAAGAAGTAAAAGTAGCTGAGCTTCGCAAAGATATGGAGCGCGCAGAAAACGAATTCACACAGGCTCAGGTTTTGGTTGAGCGCCAGGAACGTGAAGTTCGCCGTATTTCCGAACAAACAGAACAGCTAAATCAAAAAATTGCTGAGCTGAGTGAAAAGTTAGTTGAAGTCCGCACTCTAAAATTGGAATTAGAAACCAGCGTTTTGGAATTAACGACTGAATACACGTCAATGAAAGATGGTTTCGAGGCGCAGCAGTCTGAAGTAATGGATTTGCAGGTTCAAGCAGCGTCCCGTTCGCAGGAATTCTCGGGCGTGACACGCCAACTTGAAATGGTTCAAAAACAGGTTAATGATTTAGAACTTCAGCTATCACGTATGTCAGAAGAGGCAGAAGGGTATTCGTCGCAAATGACGGATGGTCAGTATGCTCTTGAGCAGGCTAAAATCGACTTTGAAAGAATGCTTTCAGAAGTTGAAACGCGCCGCTTAGAAGTTTCACAGGTTAAAAATCAGTTTGAAATTGAAACAGCTCATATCCGTGAACTTGAAGATAAAACAATTACCATGCAACGTGATCGTAATGAACGCCTTGGTAAAATGAACGAAGCTCAATTGAAGCTTGAACAAGCTAAAATGAAAGAGCAGTACTTGATTGACCAGGGTCGTGAAAAGTATCAGTTAAATCTTCCGGACATCGTTGAAAAATACGCAAACCGTGAAGGTAACCCTGAAGAGGCGGATGCTGAATTAAAAGAATTGCGCGAAAAGCTTTCAAAAATCGGTGAAGTTAACCTTTCAGCGATTAATGAATTCTCTGAAACGCAGGAACGTTATAACTTCCTGACTCAGCAACATACCGATTTAACTGAAGCCAAAGAGCAACTGAGAAAAGTGATCGACCGAATTAATAAAATTTGTTCGAAACGTTTTAAAGAAACTTTTGATTTAGTTAATGATCGTTTTCAAAAAGTCTTCCCTGTATTGTTCGGCGGCGGTGAAGCTATGCTTCAGCTGGTTGAAGATGTAGAAAAAGGCGAAATGGGTATCGAGATCATTGCAAAACCTCCGGGTAAAAAAATGCAAAATGTGACGTTGATGTCGGGTGGAGAGAAAGCTTTAACAGCAGTAGCTTTAGTTTTCTCAATCTTCCTGGTGAAACCGTCTCCTTATTGCTTACTGGATGAGGTTGATGCTCCGCTTGATGATGCGAACGTATTCCGTTTCAATGACTTGGTTAAAGAAATGGCTAAGCGTTCACAGATCATCGTGGTTACACATAATAAGCACACGATGGAAGTGGCTCAGAAACTTTACGGTGTGACGATGCAAGAGCGCGGCGTCTCAACTATGGTTTCTGTAAGTTTAGCTGACATTAATTAGAAAACAGAATAATTTGAGCCTCCGGTATAGCCGGGCAAGCAGGTTGCTATGAACGAGGCTCAGTCCAATATTTTTCTTTATTTAATCGTATTTATCGCCATTCTCTTTGGTGCGATCGTTTTTGTCGTCATCAGATCCCAAATTAAAAAAGATAAAAAAGCTCCGGAAGTGACTGCCGGCAGAGATGCTGAAGAAGCTGTTCCCGAAGTTACTCAGACTAAAACTCAGATTCAAATTCCGGTAGACGAAAAAAAGCCTGAAGCAGTTGAAGCTGAAGTAGAACCGAATCTTCACAGTGCTTTAAAGAAAACGGAAGAAAACTTTTTCGGGCGAATTAGAAGAGCCTTTTTAAATAACGACAAAAAAGTTGTGTTAGAAGCGGTTGAAGAGATTCTTTACACCAGTGATTTGGGGCCGGGTACCGTAGAAAAGCTTCTTTCTGTTGTGGAAGAGCAATTAAGCGGAAAAGAAATGGCCAAAATCGATTCCGTTAAAGCTGCTTTGCGCACGCAAATGATCGACATCTTAAGTCCTTATCATCCGGAGACGGCATTAGAAAAAGTTTCTGAACTTGGCAAGCGGGCTGCATCCGGGCCAACGGTCCTTATGATTGTAGGAGTAAACGGAGCGGGTAAAACTACTTCAATCGGAAAAATCAGCGCGCAACTGGCTTCACAAAATTTCAAAGTTTTGGTAGCTGCGGGAGATACCTTTAGGGCCGCGGCCGGCGGGCAATTAAAAACCTGGACAGACCGGGCCGCAAGTCATTCGACTGAAGGTGGTTCAGTAGAAATTTACTGGCCGGAAAACACAACGGACCCAAGTGCTGTTGCCTTTGATGCTCTTACCAAAGCCAAGTCTTTAAATATTGATTTTGTTCTTTTAGATACTGCGGGCAGGCTTCATACTCAGTCGCACTTAATGGAAGAACTTAAAAAAGTAAAACGCGTTATGACGAAAGTCATTCCGGAAGCTCCTCACGAAACATGGATTGTTCTGGATGCCAACTCTGGACAGAATGCCTTGTTGCAGGCCAAAGAGTTCAACCAGGCGTTGGGGGTGTCCGGTGTGATCCTGACTAAAATGGATGGCACCGCTAAGGGTGGAGTAGCACTTGGCGTCGTTGATCAATTGCACATTCCGGTTAAGCTTGTAGGTATAGGAGAAAAAATCCACCACTTGAAATCATTTGATTACAAAGACTATGTGGATTCAATTTTAGGATGAAGATATTTTTCTTAATTTTATTTCTTGGAGTTTCTTCCTTCGCCCTCGACAAAAAAAATAAAAAATTAACTCCGTTTCAAAGTCGTATTGATCAATGTTTCATTGGGCAAATTGAAGTAAAAAACTTGGTTGATCTAAAACAATTGTATTTGGAAGTCGTAAAAAAGTATGCGCTTCGGGCGTCTGAAACCGTTTACCGGGAAGTCCTCTATTCGGTCGGTGCAGAAAAGCGGAAACTTCGTTTCGAAGACGGAATTGTGCAAATCTATAAGATAGAAGCCAACGACAATGTGACTCTTATCAGTACGGAAACACTGGAAAAAGACCAGCAAAACGACAAGTTGCGTTATAAAATCAAGAGCCTGGAATCCCGCCTGGATCAACATTTAAACCGGGCGGAAATCAAATCCGATTTTATAAAGACCATCGAGTATCGCGAGAAGCAGTTAGTGCTCAATTTAGTATGGTCTGACGGTAGCATTCGGAACTTAATTGCTCAATTCTCGGCAGACAGAATGAAACTCGATTGTCAGAAAAAGAGTGCCGCAGATATTTGTGACTGCCACCATTAAAAGTTCTTGCCACGTTTCACGGTAGGTTTATACTTATTTTGTAAGTATGTGTTTACTTTGGATTTTTTAAAAAGAACTTAGGAAAGTCACAGAAATAGCATGACCAAGAAAGAACAAGCCTCGCAAAACTCAGTTAAAAAAACTTTCAATTTCAAAATTGCCGGTGTTCCGTATAAGTTAAAAACTTCACATGAAGAACAAACGGTAAATGAATTAGTTGAGTTCGTGGACGGTAAAGTTAATGAAGCTATGGCTGTAACAAAAAACTCGTCATTTCAAAATGCTGCAGTACTTGCTGCATTCAATATTGCCGAAGAAATGATTCTTTTAAAACAACGCGCTCAAGCGGAGCTCAATAAGCTAGAAGCTAGAGCCCTCAGACTTTCTGAGGATCTTGAAAAATCCAAAATTAGTGCTACGCCTAAGGCGTAAGTAATAAAGTAAACCCATACTGATTTTTGCTTTCTAGAGCAGTTTGGGGTTTTTTTGAAATCGGTCGTTCGAAGCGAAGTGCTGAGTCATTTGCAAACGCTTTCTCTTGAAGAGAAGAAGCGCGCTTCATCACAAATTCAAATACATCTTCAGCAAGAGCTGAAATCTGTAAGCGGAGTCTGGGCAGGATACAAAGCTCTCAGTAATGAACCTGATATTGACTGGAGCTTGGCCGCGCCACATTTAACATGGGTGTTCCCGTCTGCAAGTGGCCAATCATTAAATTTTAAAGTGCCGACCCAAGGTTTTAAAAGGGCCACGATGGGCTTTTTAGAGCCGGAAGGTGAAATTGTAAATCTGGATGAAATTTCAGGATTCGTTATCCCGGGTCTTGGATTTGCTGAAGGCGGTTACCGTTTAGGTCGCGGTGGCGGCTATTACGACCGGACTTTATCGGGCAAGACTCAATTGAAGTTGGGTGTTTGTTTTGAAGTCTCATTATTAAAAGACCTTCCTTATGAAGATCATGATGTCCGTTGTGACAAGATTATTACTGAAAAAAAAGTATACGTTGTAAAAGCTGAAGGAGAACAGAAGTGGAATTAGTATTAGTTATGGTGGCTGGCTTAGTTGTCGGGGCCTTTGTTGTTTTTGCGTTTAAAAGAATTCAAGACCAAAACACAAAAAAATCAGCAAAAGATGAAGCTGAAAGAATTTTGAATAAAGCTAAGTCAGAAGCTTTGAAAATTAAAAAAGATTCTGAAACGAAAGCTAAAGATTTCGAAGGCAAAGCTCGTAAGAATGTCGAAACCGAAATCAACAAGCAAAAGTCGCAGTTGAAGAACAAAGAACAACAGTTCGAACGACGCTTAAAAGAAATTGAAGTACAATTCAAGCATCGTCAGGACGAAAATGATAAGTTCATGTCACAGTTGAAAGACCGTGAAGAAAAAATCGTCGTATCTGAAAATCGTATCAGAGAAGCAGACAAGCAAACGCAAGAGCAAATTACAAATTTGCAAAAGAAGCTTGAAAACGTAGCGCAAATGACTCAAGAGCAGGCCCGCAGGGAATTGTTTCAGGTCTTAGAAGAAACAGCAAAGGCGGAAGCTGCCAAAAAAATTGCTGAAATTGAAGAAGAGACATTGAAGGAAGCTGATAAAAAATCCCGCTTGATCATTGCAAAAGCGATGGCACGATTTGCGTCAGAATTCACTTCTGAAAGAACAGTTTCAGTTATGAGCTTAACTTCAGATGAAATGAAGGGAAAGATCATCGGACGTGAAGGCCGTAATATCCGTACCCTGGAAGCACTTTGCGGAGTGGATTTGATCGTTGATGATACTCCGGAAACTATTGTTATTTCGGGTTTTGATCCGGTAAGAAGAGAATTAGCCCGCAGAACAATTGATAAATTAATGGAAGACGGCCGCGTACATCCGGCACGTATTGAAGAAGTTGTTGAAAAACAAAGAGCCGAACTTTCTAAATCAATGAAGGAAGAAGGCGATAAAGTTATTGTAGAACTGGGTATTACTCAGGTTCACAACGAATTGGTTAAGCTTGTAGGAAGTTTAAAATACAGAAGCATTCATGCGCAAAACGCATTGAACCATGCACTGGAAGTCGCGCACATTTCAGGGCTTTTGGCGGCAGAGATCGGCGTTAACATTAAAATCGCGAAGCGCGCGGGCTTATTGCATAACATCGGTTTGGCAGCTGAACATACTTTCGAAGGCAGTTATGCTTTTGTAGGTGCAGAGCTGGCTAAAAAATACGGAGAAAGCGATGACGTCTGTCATGCCATCCGTGCACACAATGACAATGAAAAACCATCTTCCGCATTGGCGTGGATTGTTCACGCAGCAAATATCTTATCCAGCACGCGTCCAGGCGCACGCCGTCAGCAAATGGATAACTTTATTAACCGCTTGAAGGATTTGGAAAGCATTGCGAATTCTTTTGACGGTGTTATGAAGTCGGTAGCCGTTCAAGCCGGTCGCGAAGTGCGTGTACTCGTTGAGAGCTCTCGCGTGACAGACGATCAAAGTATCATGCTGGCACGTGATATCGTGAAGAAGATCGAACGTGAGCTTCCTCACGTTGGTCAGGTGAAAGTGACTTTAGTTCGTGAAACCCGCTCTGTAGAGGTTGCACGATAATGTTGAAGCGTCCTGAAGAACAACTTGAGCTTGTAAAATTCGGCGCAGTTGATTTTATCAGCGAACCGGATTTTTTGAAGAAGCTTAAGCGCAGTCATGAAACAAAGAAGCCGTTAAAGATCAAGCTGGGTGCTGATCCAAGCAGGCCTGATATTCATATTGGCCATACTGTTGTTATTAATAAGTTAAAAACCCTTCAGGACTTAGGGCATCACGTTCAGTTTCTAATCGGAGATTTTACGGCGTTAATCGGTGACCCATCGGGCAGAAACACCACTCGTCCGATTTTGACCAGAGAAGAAATAGAACAAAATGCAAAAACTTATGCTTCTCAGATTTTTAAAATTTTAGATCCTGAAAAAACTGAAATCGTTTACAACTCGCACTGGTTATTAAAATTAACTTCCATTGATTTTATCAAACTGTCTGCGCAGTACACGGTTGCACGTATGTTAGAACGGGATGATTTCACTAAACGGTTCAAATCTAATACTCCGATTTCTATTCATGAATTTATGTATCCACTTTGCCAGGGCTACGATTCGGTTGCGCTGAAAAGCGACCTTGAACTTGGCGGGAC
>JANWIU010000061.1 GCA_025449725.1 Pseudobdellovibrio sp. | reverse complement strand
TTGCATAATTACAGATACGAAACTTAATTATCCGGAAGCTGAGAAGATGATAGTTGAGCAAGAGAGCTTTCCATTTAATTACATTCGTGGGTATACAACTGAAAATCGCGGATTCGTTTGTCAGCCACTAGTGGTAGGTTTAAGGGCAGGTGTAAGTGGTGTTGCCAGAGAAGTGCCAGCTGCCTTAAATTTCGATTCGAATGTATCAGTACAAAAAATTGTAAATAGCGCTGCGCCCACGGTTATTACTACTTATAATAGTCACGAACATTGTATTAGTGACGTCGCCGGCACTCAGGGAAAAACAGATTTTTCTTTTCCTCGCAATCACCCTTCGAGAAAGAGATGGGTTCAATTACGAGAAGGAAGTGGCAACTTAACGTTTATGGCGTATTCGATTGATTCGGCTCCTGAGATTAATAATTTCGTACCCGCGGTGTTTAAGGTAGGCACCGCCGGATCTTATGTGCTGGATCACAATATACCAAGAGTGCTTCAGTTAGATGTTTGTTACAAAGTCAGTTCAACTATACGAGAAATTTACGGTGGAGTTACTGTGGCGACCGGTCAGATTATTAATATGATAAACTCCGGTTCCACTGGCTTGCGATTTTACACCTCTGCTGCATCCTGCGATAACAATTCGCCGGCCAGTTCTATCCCCATTGCCGCCAGTTCGAGAGGAACCGAATACTGGATTAAAGCTCCTTCCAGTAGCTTTTCTTCAGGAGACCGAATTTATTATTACCTGACTTACACTGGCACTCCGTTAGGATCACCCAGTACACCTTTTACTCCCTACCTAATTGTTTATGCTTCTGTGGAAACACAGTCGGCGCAATTAGCTGCTTCGGGAGCTAACGCACTTAATATTGACCAAATCGGCTATGCAAACGCGGTTCCAAAAGTTGAAATTCCTAACGTGACCGGCGGTTGTTATCCTTTAACCGTTAGCATAAACAACAGACTCGGTGCTGTGTTAGCTTCGAATCCGGGAAACCTTGATTTCAGATTCTTGTTAAAAGATCTCCTGACCTTGGAATCCTTCGAGAACGTACCGTTGAGGTATCAAGCTGTGGATATCGCCAGAGACGGTGTCACCGGCGGCTACGGAATACAGTTCATGGCAGGCTCTACGACTCATACGAATCCGTGTGTTTATACGGATCTTACTCCGATCGGAACTTCAGGCGCTGTGACAGGAACTCCCACGACATCTTCAAACGGAACTTTTTATACACTGTTCATTAGAACCGATGGTTCCGCGAGCGGCACAACATTAGTTGGGCGCCGCCGCATTCAGTTTTACTATGGCGGAACCAGCGATACGGCGACGATCGGTTACCCGGCTGGTCAAGTGGACTTTGAATTGACCAGTCCTGATTAATCGGGCCAGATGTTATCGTGAAATTTTTGGTTCGCATCCTTACAATTTTTTTATTTTTAGCAGCATCATTAGGCTGCACAAAGCTTGAAACCGCTTACAGTTTCGCACCACGTTTTTCTACAAACTTTCTCGACAAATATTTTGATTTCTCGTCTGACCGCTACGACAAGGTAAAAGACGCCATTGAAAAAGATTTTAAAGATAATAAATCCGTCTTTAAGGAATCACTTTTAAAACGGCTGACAGCCCTTCAAGAATTAAACGGTAAAAAAGAACTGAGTGCCGAAAAGGTTCAGGAGTTAATTCGTGATTATCGCTTACTGCAGACAGAAGTTGTTGAAAAATTTAAACCTTCACTGAGAGAAATTATCATCAACATGACTCAGGAAGAACTCAAGCACATTAAAAAGGAATCTGAAGAGCAATACGAAAAAAATTTTGAAACTCTTAACGACAAAGAAAAGCTGGTAAAGAAACATCTGAAAAGTTTCGAAAAAAACATGGAAGCCATCGTCGATGATGTCACAGACGAACAAGAAAAACTTTACAGCGAATTTATCGAACAGAATTACCCTTACCACAAAGCCCAATTGGAATTTCGAAAGAGTTATTTGACCAAGCTGGAATCGTTGTTCGACAAAAAAGAAGAAATGTTCGACGCAGCCGTTAAATACTACATCGGAGAATATTATATTAAGTCCAAAGAATTTTTAACAAAACACACAGAGTTTCAAAAGAACCTGACCGTTTTTTTTCAAAAGTTGTGGCTTAGCCTCAACGATAAGCAACGGGAAGAGTTTAAAAAGACTTTAGTTGAGCTTAAAAAAGAAATCGAAGACTTGAAATAGCTTATAAATAAATAGCCATAATCTATCGGCTGATGACTTTTATTTTGTTTAATCTAATATTTAAGCGGTGGGATATTTTATACAAAGGATAAATATATGAAAATGAAAATAGACATTGGTATTTCAGACAAAGACCGCAAAGAAGTCGCGAACCTCCTTTCAAAACTATTAGCGGACACATATACGCTTTATTTAAAGACCCATAGCTTTCATTGGAATGTAGAAGGCCCGATGTTTCAGACGTTGCATATTATGTTTATGGGACAGTACACAGAAATGTGGAATGCACTCGATGTAATTGCAGAAAGAATTCGTGCGCTGGGAAGTTATGCTCCAGGCACTTATGCGGAGTTATCGTCGCTATCATCTGTAAAAGAATCCAAAGGTATACCGAAAGCTCCGAAGATGATTGAAGAAGCTGTTCATGGTCATGAACAGGTCATCAAAACCATCCGCACCATTTTTGAAGCCGCTGAAAAAGCTAAAGATCAGACCACTATGGATGTGCTGACGCAACGGTTAGACATTCATGAAAAAACAGCGTGGATGCTGAGAAGTTTATTGAGATGATCAAATTCAGAAAATCAAGTGAGCGCGGTGTTGCCGAACACGGCTGGCTGAGTTCACGCCATACATTTTCTTTTGCTGACTACCACGACCCGAATCATATGGGGTTTTCGGTTTTGCGTGTAATTAACGAAGATAAGATCATCGGTGGGTCAGGCTTCTCGACTCATGCACACCGCGATATGGAGATCATTTCTTATGTAATCGAAGGATCGCTGGAACACAAAGACAGCATGGGGAATACAACCATCATCAGACCCGGAGATGTTCAGCGCATGAGTGCAGGTACAGGTGTGCGCCACTCTGAATTTAATCATCTGCCGGATAAAACAACTCACTTCTTACAGATTTGGATCATGCCCGAAAAAATGGGTATTGAACCCAGTTATGATGAAAAAGACTTTTCGTTTGCTTTAGGTGACGGGGACTTAGTGTTAGTAGGTTCTCGGCACGGACGCGACAATTCTGTTACGATTAATCAAGATGTCGATATCTACGCCGTAAAGTCTCCGGGTTCTGGCGAACGCATTCTGAATACAGATGTAAACCGTTCTTATTGGATGCAGGTCATTAAGGGTGTGGTGCAGTTTAATGATGTGACGGTTGCTGCCGGGGACGGACTTAGTTCTACTTTAATTAGTCGTATTCATTTTAAGTGGAGTGCCGGTTCGGAATTTTTATTATTTGATCTGCCGTAAATTTTTTGGCGAAAAAAAAGAGAGCGTATCGGCGCTCTCTTTAAGTACAAAAATATTTTGTAAAATATTACTGTGTTTGCTGCACTGATTACTGAGTTTGCTGCGCAATCCAGTCGATTTGTGCATTTACTTTAGAGTAAACTCCGTATTTGTTAGCGCGAGCACAACCTTCGCCCCAGCTCACAACACCGACTAATAAGAAGTCACCACTCGCTTGACGGGTGAATAAAGGACCACCGCTATCACCTTGGCAAGAATCTTTACCACCGGCTTCTAAACCGGCGCAGATCATGCGGTCAGTGATTTCACCATTGTAAGAAGTTGGAGCGTTACAAGCTTTAGCAGTTACTAAAGGTACTTCAACTTTTTGCAAAATACGTGGTAATCCGAAAGAGCCTTCTGAAAGGGCGCCCCAACCTGAAGTCCACACGTTAACGACATCTTGTGAACCAGCATCCGGAATTACGATTTCAGTGCTGTTTAAGTCGATAGTTCTGAATTTAGAATCTCCGCTCAATTGCAATAATGCATAATCATAATCTAAAGTCTGACGATTAAATTGTGGGTGAGCAATCACGCGAGATGCAGTGAAAGACTCCGTACCAACTTTATCGTTACGATCGTGTAATCCAACTACGATTTTATTTTGTGGTTTCCAGCTGGCAACACAGTGAGCAGCGGTTAAAACCCAGTTTTTCTTAATCAAAGATCCGCCGCAAAAGTGCGATCCGGAAGCGCTTTGAATTGAAACTTGAAATGGCAGTTCCCCTTTTACTGCATCAGTTCCACCAACGATTAAAGGTCTAAAGTCAGAACCCTTTGTTTGCATTGGAGCTGCTACGGCTGTAAGAGATGCGGTTAATAAGATAGCTATTACTTTAAAAGACATCGGTCCCCCTCGTGTTTTGACGTCTGAAATATTAGAGACCACAAATGTTTGGTTGTTGAATAAACATTAGGCTAGTTTGGAAAATCTCGACTACAATCTAGGCAATCACGGACTAACGTCCTGCAATTAAGTTGTAATGATGCGTAGCTCTTACAACGCCCCGTTGAACGCACGGGAATAAAATTCCTGGCCTGGGCTTCAATTCAGCCGTTAAACTAAATCACTTCATAGGAGTAAGTTATGAAACATTTATTTTTAGTTATGGTTCTTACCGCGTGTTCGTCGACAATGCCGGTACTTCCAAAGACTTCAGACATAAAAGTTTCTCGTGAACTGCCTTCCGGAGATTGCACACCACTTGGTACTATTGTTGGAAACAGCAATTCTGTTAAACCTGATAAAGATGCCATGCTTGAAGACTTAAAAGACGAAGCTATCAAAAAAGGTGCTAATTACGTGATGGTGGAAACTCTTGGGGCGCAAGGGTCGGCGATTCGGGGCCAAGCTTACAATTGTAAGTAGCGTCGGCTTGTAGACTTTTAAGAAGGCTGAATTTTTTGGACACAAACAGCCCTAGTCCAAAAAATTCAGCCTTCTTAAAAATCTATAATTCTACGTGCTTGAAATTGTTATTGTCTTAGTTCAAGAAATTGTACCTGCAAGTATTTTCTAATACCTAAAACTTTTTTTTCGATTCAAAGATTTTTTCCCGAATTCGTTCAATCACTGCAAAGGAATTTTTAAATTTTCAATTCTTTAAGGGAGCAATTTTTTGGACTAGGGCTGTTTGTGTCCAAAAAATTGCTCCCTTAAAGAATTGACCTAATTTAAGAATTTACAGTTCTACATTTTTGAATTCATTGTCGTCTTCGCCGCATTCCAGTAGTTGGCCTGATTCTAGGTCGAAGTATATTCCCATTAATGTTAAGCCGCGATTTTTCACGGCCTCATCTACAAAGGGAAAGGTTCTTAGGTTTTTTAAGGATTCGCGGATGGATTCTTTTTCGCCGTGGCGGCATAGTGTTTCATCGTCTTCGCCTGCGTGTTTTTTCAAAACTGTGATCTTTGCTTTTTCTGCAATTCTTACCCATTGAGAAACGAATCCGTTAGGCACTGTGCCTTCGTTTAACATGAGTGCGCGAATTCCGCCGCATTGTCTGTGACCTAAAACAATAACGTTTTCGACTTTTAAATTTACAACCGCAAATTCGATCGCAGCGCTGACCCCGTGAAAGCCTCCGCCTTTTTCGTAGGGCGGAACCAAGTTAGCGACGTTCCTCACTACAAAAATTTCTCCGGGAGAAGCTGATGTGATTAAAGCCGGATCAACGCGTGAATCACTGCAACCGATAATCAAAGTTTTAGGAGTCTGAGTCCCGGCCAGCTTTCCAAAATAGGTGTCTTCAGAAACAGTTTCAAAATATCGTTCGCGGAATTTTCTGAAACCCGCCATCAGCCTTAAAATATCCATTTTTGCCATGGGGGCATCTTATACCAATTTCTAAAAGGTGCCAGAAACGGCGCGTCCCGATTCTGTGAACCCCAATCGGTATGTACTTTTTTCAAAGACTTCAGTTACTGCAGGTACGGGCACCCTTTTGTCGTCCTTTCGTCGTCTTCATAGACACTTCTCCCTACAGAAACCCCTTTTAAACGCTTTAAATCGGTTTAATTCTTGTAATACCGGCAGCAGGGAGAGTTACAGTGCGAACGTCAGCTCTAATTTTATTACTAAAAATTGCGCTATTTACTGCTGCTTTAAGCCTGGGTTCGATGGCTCATGCTGACCGTGACATCCAAAGCTTCCGTGAATGGAAGACCTCAAAAATTTCTGAAGCGGAAGTCAAAATCAAAGTGATCAAAGACAAAATCGGCGCCGGAGATC
>JANWIU010000060.1 GCA_025449725.1 Pseudobdellovibrio sp. | reverse complement strand
TGAAAGAGTTGCGATGATACAAATAATTCCACCCGATAAAATCGAAATAAAATTTGAACTTAAAGAAGCAACGTAACCTGCACGTGCGTTTCCAAGCATCGGTCCGCTCATATAACTGAGCATTTCAATTGAAGCTAAGCGGCCTCTTCTTGAAGCCGAGATAGTTTCGTTCCAGATGGCGCTTCTGAAGACAGCACTGATCATGTCAAATGCGCCTGCGAATGCTAAACAAATAAAGGCCAGTTCTAAGTTGCCGGCGAAAGCGAGTGCAACGATCGCCACACCCCAAGCTGTTGCGGCCAGAATAACGGCGGCGCCTCTGCGATGAACTTTTTGTGTCCAACCGCTGAAGAGCGAAACCACCAAGCTACCTGCCGGGATAGCGGCATAAAGCCAGCCTGCAGCTTTGGCTCCGCCCCATTCAGCAGCCATTGCAGGATACAGGGCCATAGGCATTGCAAATATCATTGCAAGAATATCGACTAAGTAAGTTCCTACCAGTTCTGCTCTTGAAACCGCATAACGAAGACCGTCTTTGATGGAATTCCAGGTGTTTTCAATTTCTGCCAGGGCTTTGAAGTCAGGGACTTTTACCTGATACAAAAAGTAAATGGATCCGACGAAAGAAAGAAAATCTAAAAAGTAAATTGTCTTCAAGCCGTAATGAGCAATGATAAATCCGCTGAGTGCCGGGCCAGAGATCGCACAGAAACTGAATTTAAAAGAATTAAGTGCAGCGATTTGGGTTAAATGTTCAGGCTCTACAATTTGCGGAGTCAGTGCTTCCATCGCGGGCCTGTGAAATCCGTTAAGCGCGCTCATCGTCGCTGCAATGACGAAGATCAGCCAAACTTGGGGTGTCGGTATGAAGGCATTCAGGCACAACAGCCCAGAGGCCATCGCCAAAAAAATCTCAGCACGAATAATTATTTTTTTGCGGTTCATCGAATCGGCGACAACTCCACCCATGAGCCCGAAAATCAACAGTGGCACCAGTTGAATAGAGCCAAGAATTCCCACCCAAAAAGAAGACTTCGTCAGCACATAAATTTGGTAGGGAATGGCCACGTAGGTCATCATGCTTCCCATGTAAGAAATAAACTGCGCTAGATAAAGCTTCCGGTAATTGCCGTTGGTTTTTAGTAAGTTTAGGTTAATAAGCATATGAAGCTGAGATTTCTTTCAGATTTGAGTTTGCCTCGGCGGTAAGAATAATAATCTTCATTGGTTTTTGTGTCGATCGCACTGAACACGCTGTTCATGACTCCTGTCGTAGTTAAAATCTGATTTTGAGCGATCTTATTTAAATTAACGTAGTACTTATTGTTTTGAAAAAAACTGTAAGAAGAAACGTGAGGGCTGCGGCTTTTTGCGACCAATTGATCAAATACATCACGGTCAACTTCAAAACTGTTTTGCTGAATTGAAGGACCGCAAAAAATTCGGAACTTCTTTTCGCCGCTTCCGGTATGTATCAGCTGCTTCAAAGTGTTTTCAATAATTCCGTTTGCGACGCCTCTCCAGCCGGCATGAACGGCAGCAATCCTGTTGGATTGCTCGCAAAAAATCATAAGCGGCATACAGTCTGCTGTTGCAATTAAAAGAGCTTTGTTCTTTTCTGCTGTCCAGTGGGCGTCGGCTTCGCGAAGCTCGGTAGAGGCAGGTAAAAAAATGTCAGAATGGGTTTGTTTTACGCGCAAAAAATCAAATGAAGGAAATTCCTTTTTGAGATTTTCAAGTTCTCCGGCTTTATTTCCGAAAAAGATTAATACTTTTTCGTCTCTGTAACCAAAACCGATATCATTTTGAAAGTACTTCACGATTAAATCCGAGTTCTACTAATTTAACTTCATCAGCTTCAGGCCAAGGAGCTTTAAACTCCAGGTACTCATTTGTGCGGGGGTGCTGAATTCCCAGTTCTGCAGCATGCAGGTAAAATCTTTTCAATCCAAGCTCTTTTGCTTTCTTTATAGAATAACCATAAAGAATATCGCCGACTAAAACATGGCCGAGTTCACTCATATGAACGCGGATCTGGTGGGTGCGTCCGGTCTCCAGTTTAATTTTCAAATAACTCATGTTGGAGTCATGTGCCAGGCGCGTGAAATGAGTGACAGCCCATTTTCCGTTTTCAAAACCCTCAATAGGTTCGGAAACAATTTTATTGTTAACACGAACGGAAGCATAGCGTTTGCGGTCAACCGGATGCCGGGCCAAGTAAGACTTGCAAGTACCTGAAGGCCGCAGAATATTTTTATCGATTACAGCATAATAAACACGATGGGCAGTTTTATTTTTAAATTGCGCAGATAAAAATTCATGTGCGAAGTCATTCTTTGCGACTACAAGCAGACCGCTGGTTTCTTTATCGATACGGTGAACGATTCCGGGTCTCTCTTCATACTTCATCGATAAGTCTTTTGTATGAGCCAAGAGTGCATTTACCAATGTGTCTTGTTGGTGGCCGGCAGACGGGTGAACAACAAGGCCTGCAGGTTTATTCACAATAAGGAGATCTTCGTCTTCAAATAAAATGTCTAACTTAAAATCGTATGGAACAAGTTCGGTGGGTTGCGGTTCCGGCAATGTAATGTTGATTTGTTGGCCTGCTGTAACTGTCATTGAAGCTTTAGCCGGCTTACCGTTTACGGATATATAACCTTTTTCAATGAGATCCTGAGCCATGCTGCGTGAATTGATTTCTGCCAGCGATGAAAGAAATTTATCCAAACGGATTCCTTCGCTGACTTCAGTAACAGTAACGGTATGGGAACTTTTAGTTTTCAATTTTTTTACGGAACAGGCGCATGTACGAATCTGCAACAGGTTTTTCTTTCAACCCGAGCGCTTTTGCAACTTGCAGAACATAACCGCGTACAAACACTTCTACCGGTAAATTAGCCGGATCCATTTGTTCAAGAGCGGCAATATACCAAGGATTAATTTTTGTTATATCTGTTAATTCGTCGTAAGAAAGGCGGCGGTATTCACGAACTTGTTTCAGATCTTCGCCGTTCCATTCTTTTTTTGACGAAATTAAGTTTTCAAATTCATAATCTTTTACGGGTGCGCTCTCTTCGATCGGAGTTGCAGCAGGTGCCGTCATTATCGGAGTTTCAACAACAGTTTCAACGGTCACTTCGACAGTCGTTCCAGTTACTGGTTGAGCTACTTCGATCGGCGGGATAACAGTTGCAGACTCTTCAATTTCATTTTCAATAATAGGTGGTTGCGCTTTTAAAAATAAATCTTCGGTGGCAGTTTTAATGGCTTCGGCTGTTAATTCAGTCGAAGCAAAGTTTGCCATCATACGGCGTTCATAAACATTACGGTAATCGGTGTTACTTAATACTTGATAAGCTTCTTCAATTAATTGACGTAACTCTGCGGCTTCTTCAGGAGAAAACGCAGCCAGCACTGCTTTGCTATCGTGAGCATAAGTCAGTTTTGCCTTCATATAAGCATTGTAGATTTCTTGAGCGGTAGCGTTTTCGCCGATATCCAGAATTTCGTAATAGTTTTGTCGTTGCTCTATGTTCATCTTAAATAAATGTTACGGCGCGCTTTGATTCTTAGGCAACCTCTAAATTAGTAGTGCTTAAATTAAGGGCTGGTACTTAATTCCTTGAAGATTCTCTTCCGCTTCGGAAGAGCGTAGGTACAGCGGCAGAAGCTCGTTCCAGGCTTGTGATTTCAGGTATCCATCATGGGCCAACTGCCCCAGTGTCTTAGCCTGTGGGTCGTCCAAAACGGATTCGGCCCGAAGTAGTTTTTCAGACAATTCCTGTGGAAAATATTTTTGATAAGTGGAAAAGCCATCACCGCAAACGAGGGCTTCCGAGGGCACGTAAGAATTCAAGTTCTGAACCCGGATTACTTCAGGTGACTTGATCTCTAAAAATGAGCCATTTTCAAATTTATAGGTCGCAACATAACACATGTTCTTATAGGCATTAATCATTGAAATAACTGATAAATCTTTAAACTTAATATCTAATTTTGCATATTTCGTGGCATAAGCCAGTGACATTAAGGAATTGCCGCCATAGACCGGTTTATTGAAGCAATAAGCGAAGGATTTTATAGCGTTCAAGCTGATGCGGATCCCGGTAAAACTGCCGGGGCCGGTACCGCTAACAAACGCATCGATCTCAGATAAATTCTTTCCGGAATCAGAGAGAGCCTTATCAATCAAAACATTCAGAACATCTGAATGAGACCCTTGCCTTTGCGACTCATGACAAGAAAGAACTTTGTCGCCATCGAGAACGGCGACGCTGCCGAGAAGTGTACTGGTCTCGCAGCACAGGGTAATCATGATTTAAATAGGAACTTAACGATATCGTTAAACTGGGCCAGCACCATCAATCCCAACAAAAGAATGAATCCGACTTGCTGTGCGACTTCCATTTTTTTGAGGCTCAGCGGAGAGCCCTTGATGAGTTCAATTGTGTAAAACACCAAGTGACCGCCGTCTAAAACGGGGATTGGCAGCAAGTTTAAGATAAACAAGCTGACAGACAAAATACCCATTGTCATGAAGAACGCCTGCGGGCCGACTTCAAAAGAATCTTTTGCAACTTTACCGATCGAAACCATACCGCCTAAATTTTTTGGCGAAACCTGACCTTGAAACAATTTTACAAAAGACATGAAGGTCATGACAGACACATCAACTGTTCTGACTGTTCCGTAATAAAGAGCGTGAAAAGGAGTTTCAGCACGTTGGAATATGGTTTCAGGTTCCGCATAATTTAGTAATGGCGAAATCCCGACCTTGTAGCTTTTTTCAGTTCCGCCAAAGGAATTCGTAATTTCGGTTACTTTAGGAGTAATCTTCTTAAGAATTTGAGTGCCGTCACGAATGATCAGTACATTCAAAGCCTCTTTGCCATCGAAACTTTTTACAAGTTCCTGAAGGTCAGCCCATTTAGCGATTGGCTTCTGATTGATAGATACGATTTTGTCATACATCATCAGCTCGGCCTGCTCAGCGGGAGTGCCCTTCATGATCATGCCCAGATACAAGCTTGGCTGGTCAAAACCAAAAGCCTCAATTGTCTTTGCAGATTTAATTTCGGTCTGCGCCAGTGACAAATTCAGTTTCGTTTTCACTTTCGGCATATCGTTTTCGTCTAATTCCATTGAAGGACGCTCAACTTCAAGCGCCAGGTCGCCGCCAGCAGTGAAAAACTTTTTCTGGAAGTCGGTCCATAAGCGGATCTTCTCTCCGTTAACAGAAATAATTTCATCGCCGGTTCTTAAACCAGCTTTGTAAGCCGCTGAATCCGAAACGACAGCGACGGTAGCGTTTTGCGCAAATGGCTCGATGCCTTCAACTTGCCCCAGCTGGCTTTCCAACGAAAAAATATTCGGGTTCGCGATGCTGACAACCGGAAGAGTTAATTTTTTTTCTATGCCGGAAGCGTCTTGCACGGTTACTTGAAGGTCAGCACCTTTGTTTCTATTTAAGACTTTTTGAAAGTCTTCAAAATTAATGATCGGCTGTGAACCGGCTTCAATAATTTTGTCTCCGGCTTTTAAACCGGCAAGTGAAGCCGGGGAGCCCGCAGTAACTGCAGACACAACAGGAGCGCGCACAGGGCCGCCCACTTGGGCTATAACCGCAAAGACCACAACTGCAAAAAAGAAATTCATCATTGGGCCTGCAAGCACGATCGCAATACGCTGCCACGGAGTTTTATGAGAGAACGAAACTTTTTTATCTTCTTCTGTCACAACAGCTTCGCTGCCTTGCTCTCCGAACATTTTAACGTAACCACCAAGCGGAACTAAAGACAGGCAATAAGTTGTGTAGCCTCTTTTAAAACTAAGAATTTTTTTACCAAAACCGATAGAAAAAACTTCGACGCGAACTCCGCACCAGACAGCAACCAAGTAGTGACCAAGCTCATGAACAAAAACCAAAATGCTGAGGAGGATAACGAATGGTAAAACGTGAGTGTACAAATAGCCGAGGGCGGTCATTAATATTTCCATATTTCTATTCTAAACGATTACAAAAAATGTTCCACAGAAGCTTTTGTCTTGCTTTGAGAAACACGACTGGTCATAAGTATTGTGCTTTGCACATCTTTGGACGATGCTTTGCGAGTCTTTGACCGATGCCTTGCGCATCTTTGGCCGGCGCTACTGCGCATATGGAGTCATCGCTCTAGTCCCCACAACGCCGTATATTTGCGTTCGTTTAATTTCAACTGTGTATGATTTTGACAGCCTTGTAAGGATTCAATAGCAACAATTTAGGATTCACGGGGGTGCCCGGAACTCTGTTATAAGCCTGTGGTAACTAAACAACATTTACTCGGAGAAAAATATGAAAACAATTTTGGCTGCTATTGTTCTTTTAACTTCAACTATCGCTATGTCTGCAACATCTTCTGCGCTTCAAAAAGATGATACGGGCATCTACCCTGCGAGCGTTCGCTTAGGTAAGGTTTACTTAACGACACCTAACTGTCCACCTAACGCGATGTGTGCTCCAATGGTGTACGCTGACGTAACCATTCGTCTGGCCGGTTGTCTTGACAGAGTCGGAACGGTTTCAAGCAACGTCGATTTGTCAGAAGATCGCAGTAAAGCTCGCCTTAACATTTCGGTTATTGCGGTTAAGAATAAGAAAAGCTCAGCAGTTAAATGTATTGCCGCACCTATGAAAATTGAAAAAATTCTTATCATAGGCGGAACTTTTGCTGCTCCTGAAGTTGAGTTGAATGACTTAAACTCTAACGGTCAGTAATTACTTTTTGCTTGATTGAGAATTCGTAGAATTTGTAATAGCTGAAAAATCAAAATTTGCACCATCAATCGAATAGGTTATGGTGCATTTTTCATTTTCGTATCAGTTTGAAAACGTACTGGCAAAAAAGTAAAACAGCGGAGCAGACAGTAACACGCCATCTAAGCGGTCCAGCACGCCTCCGTGCCCCGGCATAATGGAGCCGGAGTCTTTAACTCCTGAAACCCGTTTGATAAGCGATTCAAAGAAATCACCGATTTGCCCGAACATCCCACCGAAGATTCCTAAAATTCCAAAAACATAGAGCGGAACTGTTGGAATAAAATTAATAAAAATCATAGCGGTAATGGCTGAAAAGAAGAGGCCCCCAATAGAACCCTCAATGCTTTTCTTAGGCGAAAGGAGCGGAGCAATTTTATGTTTTCCGAAATTCAAACCGAAAATGTAGGCGCCGATGTCTCCGGCAAAAACAACGGCCAACAAACATAAAAACCACTGCATCCCAAAAGGGAAACGGGTCATCCAAACAACGGTCGCCGGTAAAAAGCACGTGTAAATGAGACCCAAAGTATTCTTGGCAACAAAGGTAAGAATCTGATCAAGGTCTTTAAACGAACGGTGAAACAAAACGCCGAATGAAGCAACGAGAACAAAACTGAAGATCATCGCCACGTTAGATAAATGATTAAGCTGGGGCAGCGTAATTAAAATAAAAACAAATGCAGATACTGTGACAAAAAGGCGTTTCACAAAACGCGGGTACTCAACTGCAAAAAACATTCGGGCTACTTCAAACGATCCTCTGATAACGACAAAAAGACAAAGGGCGTAGATTCCATTGGTCTGTCCGTAATAGAGCGCCGCTACTAAAATGACGAGCGCAACAATGGCAGAAAGGGCTCTATAAGAAAGATTCTTCATTTTTTTGGAAGACCTTGCCAAAGCGGCGTTCACGGCCCAGGTAATATTGTATAGCTTCGTTAAAGTCTTTCACGGAGTAATCAGGCCATAGAACAGGGCTGAAATAAAGTTCACTGTAAGATGCCTGCCACATAAGAAAATTGGATAGGCGCGATTCACCGCTGGTACGTACAATTAAATCAGGGTCAGGGGTGCCGGCTGTCATCAAGTGGTCTGAAATACTGTTTTCGGTAATTTGTTCTACTTTGAGTTCGCCGTTTTTAACTTTTTCAGCAAGCGCCTGAGTCGCTAAAACGATTTCCTGGCGCGAACCGTAGCTTATGGCGAATGCCAAATGTAATCCCGTATTATTTTTTGTAAGCTCTTTGGTTTGCTGTATCGCTTTTTGAATATTTTCAGGCAGTTTGTTCACTTCGCCGATCACATCAAAGCGAATATTTTTTTTATGTAAATTCAGACTTTCTTTTTTTAAATACCGAGTGAGAAGCAACATTAAAAAAGAAACTTCGCCTTCGGGGCGAAACCAGTTCTCAGAACTGAAAGCGTAAAGAGTCAAATTTTTCAGTTTTAAATCTGCCGCATGTGTAATGATTTTTTTAGCAATGCGCGCGCCTTTAACATGTCCGTAAGTGCGAGGCTTGCCCTTGAGCTGCGCCCAGCGGCCGTTTCCGTCCATAATAACTGCAACATGTTGAAGTTTCTTAAGCATGCGGCTGATATTCCTTAAATTGTCAGGATCGACTTTTCTTTTTCGTCGGCAATCTGGTCAATTTTTTTGATAATATCGTCAGTGATCTTTTGAACGTCAGCTTCACCTTTTTTAGATTCATCTTCGCTGATGGCTTTATCTTTAAAAGCCTTTTTAACTTCTTCGTTGGCGTCACGGCGTACTAAACGGGCTGCTACACGCGCATCTTCAGTAATTTTTTTAACTTGTTTGGCAAGGTCTTTACGGCGCTCTTCAGTCAAATCAGGAACCTTTAAACGAATAACTTTTCCGTCATTGATAGGAGCCATACCGATATCTGATTTTACAATGGCCTGTTCGATTTCTTTTAAAATCGAAGATTCCCAAGGAGCAATCAAAAATGTTTTTGCATCCGGAGTCGAAACAGAAGCCACCTGATTTAATGGTGCTTGTTGGCCGTAATAATTAACACGGATAGAATCCAACATTGAAACCTGGGCTTTGCCGGTGCGAACTTTTTTAAGTTCTTCCGTTAATGAAAGCACAACTTTTTCCATTTTTGATTTAGCGTTGGTTTTAACTTGATCTAACATGGTGTTATCTCCTTTTTTCTGCGTACTAATTCCGCAGCATTAGTGAACGAGAGTACCGATTCTTTCACCTTGAACAGCTTTTAATATGTTGCCTTGTTTTGCAAGGTCAAACGTCATGATCGGCAGTTTGTTGTCCATACAAAGACTGATCGCGGTTGAATCCATAACCTGTAAGCCCTGTTTTAGGACATCAATGTAACTGATTTTATCATAGCGTTTTGCATCCGAATGTTTTGCCGGATCTTTATCATAAATTCCGTCAACTTTTGTGGCTTTCATTAGAACTTCAGCGTTGATCTCCATCGCTCTTAGTGAAGCAGCGGTATCAGTAGTAAAGTAAGGGTTACCTGTGCCTGCGCCAAAGATAACGATACGGCCTTTTTCTAAGTGACGAACGGCACGTCGGCGGATGTAAGGCTCTGCGATTTGGGCCATTTCAATTGCGGATTGAACGCGGGTAGCGACGCCTTCTTTTTCAAGAGCGTCCTGTAATGCCAAAGAATTAATACAAGTTGCTAACATTCCCATGTAATCGGAACTGGCACGGTCCATGCCCTGTGCGGAAGCAGCAATGCCGCGAAAGATATTGCCGCCACCTATGACGATTCCGATTTCTACACCGGTATCGTGAGCCAGCTTCACATCTTGCGCGATTTGCTTAATGACAG
>JANWIU010000059.1 GCA_025449725.1 Pseudobdellovibrio sp. | reverse complement strand
AATCAGAAGCGGCTTTAATTGAGCGCGCTGAACATTTAAAAACTATTGCTATTGAACAAGGTAAATCGGTGTACTATCGCGCTTTACCTCCTAAAGAGCGTAAAGTGGTTCATCAATACCTGGCTCAGGACGGGCGTGTTAAAAGCCGTTCATTGGGTGATGGTCTTTATAAAAAAATTAAAATTTACCCAGCCAATAAGCCATCAGCACCAGATGCTGAAGCCGGCGCAACGGACGAAAACTAGTCCGGGATATCCATGCTGGAGAGAAATGACCAAACAATTTGTGCCATTTCGACTCCGCATGGGGTGGGTGGGATTGCCGTTATTCGAGTGAGCGGCTCACATTCGCTGGAAATTTGTAAGAATTTTTCGACAGCTTTAAATAAGAAAAAAATTGAATCTCACCGTGTTTATTTTTCTGACTTTACAGATTTAAAAAAAAATAAAGTTGATGAAGTACTTTTTACCTTTTTTGAAAAAGGTAAATCCTACACCGGCGAAGAGACAATTGAGATTTCATGTCACGGAAGCCGTTTTGTTACCCAACAAATTTTAGACCTCCTGGTAAAATCCGGCGCACGAATTGCTGACAAGGGCGAATTCACTTATCGCGCCTTCATGAACGGAAACCTGGATTTGGTTCAGGCTGAATCCGTTTTAGGATTGATTGAAAGCCAGAATAAAGCAGCTGCAAAAGTTGCGCTTCGCCAACTTGACGGAGTGGTTTCAAAAGAATTCGAAAAAAACATTTCCGATTTAACCTGGTGCCTGGCCCATATAGAAGCGTCGATTGATTTTATCGAACAAGGAATTGAAGTTGTTGATAACGACGTCTTGATTGCGAAGCTGACATCCATCCAAAATTCTCTTGAAAAATTAATTCAGTCTTATAATTCAGGACGCCTGATAAAAGACGGAATTAGAGTAGCTCTTATTGGTGCGCCGAACGTCGGCAAATCCAGTATACTGAACTTATTAGTAAAAAATGACAAAGCCATAGTGACTCCGGTTGCAGGCACTACTCGTGATGTGATTGAATCTGAAACCGTATTTGATGGCTTGAAGTTTAATATCATTGATACGGCCGGTCTTCGCGATACCCAGGATCAGATCGAAGTGATCGGTATCGATCGTTCAAAAAAAGAAGCTGAAAAAGCTGATGTCATTTGTGTGGTGGTAGATGCCACAACTCTGTTAAAAAATTCGCCTGAGGCTGCTGTAAAAGGTACGCCTGAAATTACTGAAATCAAGGAAACCCTAAAACAGGTTCCCGACAGAAAAGACGTTAAAAAAATACTTTTAATTAATAAAAAAGATATGGCTTCTGAGGCTCAGCAGCGAGAATTGTTGAAAGCAGCCTCTTCAGTTCAAGTGAACGCGGTTTTAATGACCTCAACTCAGCTTGAAAGCAGCCGGGCTGAAATTCTCGAAGAAATCAAAAAAACAGTAGGTCGTTTTGATTACCTTGAAGAAGCGGTGATTTCGACATCCCGTCAGTTAGAACAGGCTGAATATTCTTTTGAAATGATTTCAAAATCCCTTCGCGAACTCGAAAGTAATATGGGGGCGGAATTCGTTGCCATGTATTTGAAGGAGTCCCTTGTCTCCCTTCAAAAAATTCTTGGACAAGTCTATGACGATCAGATTATGGATAGGGTCTTTAAAGAGTTCTGCTTAGGCAAATAAGCCGGTCCGGGATAGGGTTAATGTGATTCAAGGTTACGATTTGATCGTTGTTGGTGGTGGTCACGCAGGCGTTGAGGCTTGTTTGGCCGGAGCACGCCTTGGGATCAACACCTTGCTTGTAACGACCAATGTTGAACGAATTGCCTATATGTCCTGTAACCCTTCTATCGGGGGGCTTGCTAAAGGCCACATGGTTCGTGAAATCGATGTTTTGGGCGGCCAAATGGGTATTGCGGCCGATGAATCCTGTATTCAATTTAAAAGGCTGAATTCCAGCCGTGGCCCCGCTGTTCGCGGAAGCCGCGCCCAGTGCGATAAACACATTTATTCTGACCTTCAGAAGAAGGTATTAAGGGCTCAAAAAAATCTAAGCATCATTGAGGGTGAAGTTAAAAGACTCATTTTAAGCCGCAATGTTTGTGAAGGTGTTGTTCTTCAAGATGGCAGCGAAATTCGTTCTAAAGCAGTGACCATTACAACCGGCACATTCATGAACGGCGTTATGCACTTCGGTTTAAAGCAAATTTCAGGTGGCCGAATTGGCGACAAAGCTTCTTTAGGATTGTCAGATCAACTGGCTGAATTCGGCTTTGAAGTTAAAAGACTTAAAACAGGAACGCCGGCGCGCTTGCATAAAAACAGTATTGATTGGTCAAAAACCAAAGCTGAATATGGTGATGCTGTTTTTTACCCTTTTGCTCATACTTCTAAAAAAGATTTTTATTTGCCTCAAGTGGCCTGCTATCTTTCTCATACGACAGAAAAGACCCATGAAATTATTCGCGCCAATCTGGATAAATCCCCAATGTTTTGCGGAATTATAGAAGGCGTTGGCCCACGCTACTGCCCAAGCATTGAAGATAAAATTACCCGGTTCAGCGATAGACTTTCACATCAGACATTTTTAGAGCCAGAAGGTTTAACAACAGATTTGATTTACTTGCAGGGAATTTCAACTTCGTTGCCGGAAGAAGTTCAGGATCAGTTTTTAAAGACCATCCCCGGTCTTGAAAACGTACAAGTTGTCCGTTATGGTTACGCCGTCGAATACGACTATGTAGAGCCCACTCAGATTTATCACCGCCTGGAAACACGCCCGATTGAAAATTTATTTTTAGCCGGACAAATTAATGGAACCAGCGGGTATGAAGAAGCGGCTGCTCAGGGTTTTGTAGCAGGCGTCAATGCGGCTCACAAAATATTAGGCCGCGAAGAGTTTATTTTAGACCGCGACAAAGCCTATATTGGTGTATTAATTGACGACCTTGTAACTAAAGGTACTCGTGAGCCGTATCGCATGTTCACTTCCCGCGCGGAACACCGATTGGTGCTAAGAGAAGACAATACGATTGATCGCCTGTCTCCGATTTCAAGAACTTTGGGGTTGGTGCCTGAGGCCGATCTCGACAAATTAGAAAATATAAAATTTAAACGGGAAGAGTTATTAAACCGTTTGAGTCAGGGCGTGGTTTACCCAAAACCTGAAACCAATAATTTAATTCAAGAGATGGGAAGCACGCCGTTATTGAAGCCGGTTAAGTTTTCAGAATTATTACGCCGACCGGAAGTAAGTTTTGAGTTTCTTTCTAAGCTTGGTTTCGAATATGAAAACAACAATGACGTTCTGGATGCTGTTGAGATTGAAGTAAAATATTCTGGCTATATCAAAAAGCAGAATGAAATTATCGCTCAAACAAAAAAGTTTGAATTGGCGCCGATTCCTTCCGGGTTAGATTACGCAGTGATTAAAGGACTTTCGTCGGAAGAAGTTGATAAATTGTGTAAAGTTAGGCCCAGAACTTTAGGTCAGGCGCAACGCATATCAGGCGTTAATCCTTCTGCTTTACAGGCAATCATGATATATCTAAAGGGTACGAAACAAATTGATATTTAAGTTCTCTGTTTCATAAAGCTTTAGATAAATAGGATATATCAAGTGAGCCAACAACTTACCGCAGATCAGTCAGCGAACTGGAGAATTAAAACCTGGTTTCCAGACATCGATGAAAAGACCCATGAAAATTTATACAAATATTTTACCGAGCTTCAGAAGTTTAATAAGGTTGTAAATCTTATTTCTCCTAAGACGGTTGTTCACGCTGATGCAGTTCATTTTGCTGATAGCATACTTGCAAGTCGCGCGGTTTCTAAAAAGATCAATAAATCTATATATTTATATGATCTTGGTAGCGGCAACGGTTTTCCTGGATTGATTTATGCTATTTTGTATCCGGACCAAAAAATCGTATTAATTGATTCTGATGAACGCAAGTGTGAGTTCGTAAAACATATCGCCGACACTCTAGGTTTAACCAGTGTTGTTGTTCAGAATAAAAAAATTGAATTACTTACAAGTAATGTTATCGAACAAGCGATTTGCCGTGGATTCGCCCCGCTTCCAAAAGCACTTCTGACTTTAAGAAAAGCTGTTAAAAAGGGTGGAAACATTTATCACATGAAATCAGAAGAATGGGCGATGGAAGTTTCTCAGATTCCGACGCAACTTTGTTCTATCTGGCAGCCGGCTTTAGAAACGGAATATAAACTTCCGATCGGCGACATTAAGATGTTCGTCGTTAAAACTACGAAGCTCGATTAATTTTCATTTATAATATTAATTTTTAGAACAGCCGGCTTTTGAGTCGGCTTTTTTATTCCGTTGCAGTGCCTTCTGGATTTTCGTCTGAAGGACTAGACTTTGTTCCACGTGGAACATCTTTTCTCATCCCTTTATTGCGATCCCACTCCAGTTTGTCCCGGTTGAACTTAACAACTGTTCTATATTCTTCAATTTCCTTTTGGTCCGGCCACGGGCGGCCCCCGGAACCTAAGCTTTCCTGGTAGCGGAACTGTACATAGTTTTTTCTTCGTTCGCGTTTGATATCAAAGAATATCTTTCTTTGTTTCATCTCAGCTAAATAAGCTTCTGCATTTCTAAGTTTCTTTGTAGCGTATTTTATCTGACCAGTTTGAGGAATCGCCTTTTTCATTTCATCTTTTGCTAGAAGTAAGTTCTTCTCGGCGCCTTCAAGTGCTTTGGTCACTATTTCTAACTCTTGACCAAGATCAACATAGATCTCATCACGGGTTTCCGGGTGTGGATCCACCTTGGTGCAGCCTAAGAAGAATAAAAAGAGGGCAAAAATGATTAATTTCATCGATTGTTCCACGTGGAACATCGGAAAAATCACAGCAAAACTAAAATATTTGTTGAAACAAACTAAACTAAAAGGAAAGATGGTTGAGCAAAGCTAAGGAGACAACGTGATTAAGACAATTTGCATAGCCAATCAAAAAGGTGGAGTGGGAAAAACCACTACAACAGTTAATTTATCAGCCGCTTTGGCGGGATTAGGATACAAAGTCCTAGTCGTGGATATGGATCCACAAGGAAATGCCTCAAGCGGACTAGGCATAAAGAATCATGAGACGCCAGAGTCGAACATCTACCACGTATTAATTGGTGAAAAGAATATTCAGGACGTCACCTTTAAGAGCTATACCAATAATTTGTGGGTAGCTACGGCTAATCCAGACCTGGTTGGAGCTGAAATTGAGTTGGTTGATATGCCTCAACGCGAGTATCGGCTAAAAACAGCCATTCAAGCGGTTAGCCACCTCTATGACTATGTATTAATTGATTGCCCACCTTCTTTGGGCCTTTTGACTTTAAACTCACTAGCGGCTGCCAACAGCTTTCTAGTGCCACTTCAATGTGAGTACTATGCTCTTGAAGGCTTAAGCCAACTATTAAACACAGCTGGCTTAGTTAAAAAAGGCATAAACCCACAGCTTCACATTGAAGGCATCGTTTTAACTATGTTTGATAAGAGAAATAATCTTGGTCACCAAGTGGTTGAAGAGATCCGCGATCATTTTAAAGATAAGGTT
>JANWIU010000058.1 GCA_025449725.1 Pseudobdellovibrio sp. | reverse complement strand
CCCCTTCCTTTTACTCTGAGTTTTCTATTTCCTGGACCCAAGTCATATAGAGCCAATGTTCACCACCATGTGGGGATTCATTCTCCTTGGCCTTATGTTGGTATTGCAAATAATAGGTGGAGTGATGATCAAAAAGATTGTTACAATTAAGGTGTAGATGGAGATTGGTTTCTATGACGAATAATGTGGTGCTATCGCTGCTTCTGTTTTTATCTGTTTCAACTTCACATGCCTTAGTCGACATGAACAGCGCCAGCTATTCAAATGTTTGGACAGACATGCACGTTCAGGGACCGGGTTATGATTTAAAAATTGTTCGTGCTTACCGAAGCCGTACTCTTTTTAACGGCATTTTCGGTTTTGGATGGTGCTCTTCCTTTGAAACAAAACTGGAAACAACTTCAGAAGGAAATATAAAGATTTCTGAATGTGGTGACGGTCAGGAAGTGCTGTACTCTCCCCGCGAAATTCAGAAAAAAGACATTGAAAATACAGTGAGCCAAATCATTGCCAGAATGAAAGCGGATCCAAAACAAAAAGGTCTTTCTGCAGATTATTTGAAACGATTACAAAGTGAATTATTCGAAGACGATAACCGTCGTTCGAATCTTGCGCGCGAATTTAAAGTTACAATCCCGATCAAAGAAGGCACCAAATTCATGGCCAACGGCCTTGAAGTTGAAAATGTTGTTTTCAGTAAAGGCGCCTATATCCGCACTTTGGGTGACGGAACAAACCAGCGCTTTGATTCTCAAGGACGTTTAACCCACAGCTACGATAAAAACGCTAACTTTTTGAAGTTTGAATACGACAAAGACCTATTGGTTAATATCGAAGACAACAACTCACGCAAATTATTTTTTAAATACTTTCCAAATAAAAAAGTAAAACAAATTACAGGTCCGAACGGATTAATTTCAGAGTACAAATACAACTCTCAAGAAGATTTAATCTGGAATAAAAATGCCTGGGCCCGAAATGACAAAGAGGTCTATACCTACGAATATAATGAGTTTCACAATCTGACCAAAGCTGTTTGGCCTGACAAAAACTTCATTTCTTTGAAGTACGATAACTTAAAAGACTGGGTCACTTCATTTACTGACCGCGAAAAGTGTGTGGAATCCTATAAGTATGAGTTTTCTGAATCAGATCCTCGCTTTCACTATTGGTCGACTGTGACTAAAACATGTGAAAAGAAGGTGATGACAAAAAACCGATATGAATTCTGGCATAAACTTCTTCCAAGCGGAGAAGTTGTCTTGTCGCGGGTACTGACCAACATTAATGGCAGTACTACCGATATCACTTACCATCCGGTTTTTGGAAAAGCGATCAGCATTAAGAAAAATAATAATGTTATCAATTTCGAATACTATCAGGATGGTTTAGTAAAATCTAAAGAGGGTGCTAATTCAAAATACGAATACACTCATGATGCAACAACAAAAAAACTTTCAACAGTTAAAAACACGGTGACTGATGAAAAGGGCAAAGTTTTATCCGTTGTCACAAATTCATTTAAGTATGATTCAAAAGGAAACTTAACTTACGCTGAAAACAGTGATGGCCAAAAAATTACAATGACCTACGATTTAAAAGGCCGAATCGCTACAATTACGGATCAAGCTAAGAAAATTGTAAAAATAGAATACGAAGAGCGCCACGGAAAGCCTGCTGTTGTAAGCCGGCCGGGAGTAGGCGTGCTAAAAATTACATATAAATCTAATGGCGATATCGCGAAAGTTGACAGCCCGGATGGCCCGACTGTAGCTTCGCAAGTGGCGAGCACCTTCAGCAACTTACTTGATATCATTTCACCGGCTACTCAGGATGCCTTTAAACTATAGGGGTTGAAATATGAAAAAAACGGTACTTACCATTTCGCTTCTTTTAAGTTTATCTGCGATGGCTGCTGATAACGAACAACAAGCCCCACAGGCGCAGCCTCCAGCTCCGGCCACTGCTGCCCCACAGGCGCAAGATGTGATTCCGTGCCCTCTTCCGGGAGAGCCGGCAACTAATTGCCCCGCACCTAGAGAGCCAGAGGTAACTGAAGCCGGAACAGGTGCTACAGCCAGCGGAAATGTTCATAATGTTCTTCATTTAGGATTATTATTATCAAGCCCACAGGGGAATGCGCTTCGTGAGGCGACTACCCAACCTATTCCTTCTCCTTTACGTACGACTCCGGTTAAAGACGAGAAGTAATATCTCAATTTGATCTGTTTCCGCTTATCAGCTGTCTAACAGTTTGACTGTCTCAAACCGGTACGCAGCTGTAAGTACTTGAATTTCATCTTCTTTTTCTGCAAAAAAACCTGTTCTCTTTGGCACAAGCTTAGCAATTACATATTTTAGCAAGTAGTTGGATATTTATGTGTGAAGGAGCATTTATGAAAATTCTATTCTTTATCGCAATCGCAATCTCTTCTGTAAGTATGACGGCATTAGCATCTAAGGAACCATGTCCTTTGCTGATGCAAAAAAGAATGCTTTTATCAGATGTAAGCCCGCTTCCGGATAATGCAGTAGGAAATTCTGAAGCTAATTCTTCAAAACAACCTGTTGGTACCGGAAAATAATCTTAATTTTCTATTCGATTTCTTCGACTTCTTCGATTTCATCATGGGCCGTACTCACGGCCGTTTTTACACTGGCTTCAATTTTTTGAATGGCTTTCTTAGTATCCACAACTGCTGCCTCTAGTTTTACGTTAGCAGCTTCTTGTACTTCTTCTTTGCTTGGCGATCCCTGAATGCTTGAAGAAATTTTAGTTCGCAAATAAGCACCAAGATCTTTGACTGCTTTCACTCCCCCATCAGCAACCCTATTTACCAGATCTGCGGTTTGAGAGCTAACCAGAGTGGCCTGAATGTCAGTTTCGATAGTACCCGACTTAGTTTTAAGCTGCGAGAGCATAACTAATAAAGCCGCGAACAAAAAACATTTTAATACAAATCTTGCTTCATCCATTCTGAACCTCGGAGTAATGCTTGCTGATTTCGTCAAAGGCGTTGATTAAGTCCGCCTTGGTAAATGGCTTTTTAATGTAGGTGATAACTCCCAAAGCTTTTGCTTTTGAGATAATTTTTTCGTCCTCAATCGAAGAAACGGCGATGGCCTTTGTGTTTGGAGACACCAGCGAGGCCTCTTTTAATACATCAAGCCCGCTTTTCAAAGGAAGCACCAAATCCAAAAGCATGATATCGGGTTTCAATTCAGACAATAACTTAATTGCTTCTTCACCATCAGCTGCTTCACCGACAATGCGGATGTTTTCGCATTTAAGAAGCGAGTAATGATAAATTTCTCTCATGAACGATGCGTCTTCGATAATTAGACAAGTTAATTGCATGTCTCATTTTAACCTGGAATTTATGGCGGCTCGACTACAATCAACAAAGCTGGCCTTTCGTAAGTTGATGAAGGTCCAGCTGCTAAAAGCCTTAACGTTGCGCCCCGGCATAAAAAAGGCGAAAATATCATATGATTTTCATCTTGAATTTGCGTCGTTTTATCGTGGCCCTCATTCCTGTTTTCTTACTATTTGCAGAGCCTGGGGCCGCCCAAAGTTCCGCAAAAAATAAAACGCCTTTTCCTGTAAAATATACCAGTAAAGCCGATCAAAATATTCTATTAAGAACAATTACGCTTGCGCCGGTTTACGATAATTTAAATGGCATCTATGCTAAGCCCGTTCAAAAATTACTGGTGGATCTTCTGCAAACCGATAAAGCCTGGGGCTTTGCCGAGATCGTCGGCCATGACCAAAACAAATTTATCGAAAATTATGATTTGTATCCTGATGATGTTTTGGACGTTCTTTCAAAAACAAACGCTCAGGGACTTCTAACGGCGTTCATTACAAAGGGACCGCGCGGACTGAATGCGAAGCTTAAGCTTTTTACTCACGATCAGGGACTGCTACTGGCAGAAGAATCCATTGAAGATACAGCCACCTTTGAGATATCAAAACTAAGACAACAGTTTGTACAAATGTACCAAAGCCTGAAAAACAAACTTCCGTATCGAGGTTATGTTTTGAGCCGCCGCGGCCTTGATGTCACGATTAGCTTAGGTGCAATCAACGGCGTCAAAGCCGGTCAAGAGCTGACTCTGGCACAAATTATCAAACTTAATCGCCATCCGAAATTAAAATTTCTTGTTGGAGTCGAAAAAGAAATTATTGCGAAAGTAATCGTTAAAAAAGCAGATACTTATTTAAGTTTCGCACAGATAACTTTTGAAAAAGAAACCGGCGTTGTGGATATCGGCGCAAAAGTTTTACCAACAGATTTCATTTCTTACCCTCTTCCGGAAATTAATAAAGAAGGCGAAGTTGTCGGTGAAAAAAAAACGGCAAACTCCGCACCCGTAAATGAATCAAAACCGACGGAAGAAAGTCAGCCGTCGCCAGCTGAAGATCAACAAACCGTCGCTAATCGCGAAGAACTTTTAGACCGCCACAATTCGTTGGGTATTTTTACTGCTCAAGGGGTCATTACTCAGTATTCAGAAACCAACAGTATGATAAATGGAACAGAGGCCAGTTCTACACAAAGTTTTGCACCCGGAGTAAACCTGGGTGTACTCATGTACATTCAAAACGGATTCTTCGGTGAAGCTTCTTATCAAACTTCAAGCTTCAGCATTTCAAACGATCTTGCAGGATAAACTCCTGCGAATTTGAGTGTTAATCACACAAAAATAAATGCGTCCATTGGGTACGATTATGTTTTCGACGAAGAAGAAGGCGATGCCCCCAGCGAAGAGTCGCTGACTGATGCGATTATGTTTACAGGGCTTCTCGGATTAACAAATTATAATACGTCCATCAGTGACAGCGCCCCTGTAGCTCTTACCAGTACCCGGGTTTCGGCTATCAATATGACTTTAAAAGCTTCGATGCCGGTCAGTGAAACAATGCCTTTAACCATTGGTGGAAAATTTGAACTTTTCTTCAATCCATCATTGTCGGAGTCTCCTGTAAATTCAGGTAACGCAAGCACCACGATGACCTCATTTGGATTCTTTGGAGTTTACAAGTTAACTGAGAAATACAACTTGCGCGGCGATTTCACCATTACAAATATTAATAACCGCTTCAGCGGCACTGCTACCAGAGCCAACCCTGCGGGCTCCGGTAAGCAAGAATTGATGACCGAACAATTCGGTATCGAATACTTATTTTAAATTACAGACTTGTTGGCATTGTTACAGAGTATACCTTTAACAAGCTTGGCACGACCCACTCAGATGATGCGGAATAGCTGGCGCCACTGACTGCTGAGTTCGATGTGCAATCATCTCCCCAAGTAGGATTTGTTCCCGGGCCCGTGGTGCACCAGTTGTTGGTGTAAGTATTCAGGAAAGTCGGAGGCACTTGACCTGGTCCTGCACCGCACGCTGCAGGGAAGTTTGAGCAGAACTGCGGTAAACTGTAGTTAGCGCTTGTTAAATCCCCGGTTGTGTTTTCAGTGCTTGGCACCATTAGTAGAGCGGCTTTAGTTGAAGTGTGGTTGCCCACAAATTCTGTGTACATGGCGATATCATTAGTACCTGATGTTGTAGAGCACGTCGGTGCGGACCCACCCGGAGTCTGCCATCGTGGCACATACACCATAGCTTTACCCGTCCACAAGCCACTGACCTTAGACATTCTAACTCTGATTTTTGAAGGATCCGTAACATCAGTAGCGTCACATTCGTTATTTCCGAAGTAAACATCCACACTCCAGTCGCTGGAGCTGTTATAGGTAACAGTTGCTTCTAACTGTTTGTCTTCAGGATTATCATCAGAGTTATTCGCATCTACTTTCAATGAATAGACTCCGTTGTTAACCGAAAAGTAGGCTACCGTCGCATTTGAATCATTTCTAGAGATGACACTCCAAACATCTGATGATGTTTTATTCCAGCTGATTTTACCATCGGCGCTGGTCCCTGCATTGCCGTCTGGGACTTCACCTAAAGCAGAACCGATCTGTGCGGCCATGCCGGAAAGAGTATTCACGGCGCCTTTACCTACACGAATGTAAGCTCTGATTAAGTTGGATTGGCAAACTGCAAAGTCAGTTACTCCTTCGCAAGGATCATCAGAAGACTGAATAGATGCATTTGCAGCAACCGATGACGATGAGTTATCGGCTAAAGAATCCGGCGTATAGTTGGCACTGATCGTTTCTAGGTTTTGAACAACTTCAGTTGCAATGTTAGAGCTGGTTGTGGTTTCACTTTTTTTACAGCTGGCAAAAACAATTACAGAACCGATCGCGAGTATAAGAATAGATGGTTTGATAGTTTTCATTTTCAATTCTCCTGTTCATCAACAGATTAACTTGTCGGAACCCGGAAAATGATTTTAAAGGCTGAGTGTTCTATCTTGAGACAGAAATAGTGACTTTTAGGATATTAAAAATTTCGACAAATAAACGGGAGTTGTTTTTCAGCTCCATAGTTAGACAAAAATAAATATACAAAATAAAAAACCCGGGATTTTAGCCCTGGGTCTTCGAATTCAGTATCAGTATTCGGATCTGAATTCTGAATACTGTTAACGGTATTCAGAATTCCGTACGTAATCGCGCTAGCGATTACATCATGTCCATTCCGCCCATGCCGCCCATTCCGCCGCCGCCACCTGGCATTGCCGGAGAATCTTTTTTAGGAGCTTCAGCGATCATAGTTTCAGTTGTCAGCATCAATGAAGATACAGAAGCTGCATTTGTTAATGCACAACGAACCACTTTAACCGGATCAATAACACCGTCTTTTAACAAGTCAGTGTATTCATCTGTGAAAGCGTTGTAACCATAGCTGCCGCCTTTTTCTTGAAGGATACGGTCAACAACGATAGCTCCGTCTAATCCTGCGTTAGCAGCGATTTGACGAACAGGCTCTTCACAAGCGCGTTTGATGATTTTAGCGCCGAAAGCTTCTTCTTCAGTGAATTTAGTTGTAACGATTTTTTGAGAAGCGCGCAGTAAAGCTGTTCCGCCGCCTGCAACGATACCTTCTTCAACCGCAGCGCGAGTTGCATTCAATGCATCTTCAACGCGGGCTTTTTTCTCTTTCATTTCAACTTCAGAACCGCCACCAACGTGGATAACAGCTACGCCGCCAGCCAATTTAGCTAAACGCTCTTTCAGTTTTTCTTTATCGTAGTCAGAAGTTGTTTCTTCAACTTGAGCTTTGATTTGGTTAACACGTGCAGTGATGTCTGCTTTTTTACCGGCGCCATCGATTACAGTTGTGTTGTCTTTATCAACAACTACGCGCTTAGCAACACCAAGGTGAGTAGCGTTAGCTTGCTCTAACTTCATACCAACGTCTTCAGAGATTACAGTACCGCCAGTCAATACCGCGATGTCTTCCAACATTGCTTTACGACGGTCACCGAAACCCGGAGCTTTAACAGCGCACACATGAAGAGTGCCGCGCAATTTATTAACAACCAAAGTTGCTAATGCTTCACCGTCAACATCTTCAGCGATGATTAAAAGTGGACGGCCTTGTTTAGCAACAGCTTCAAGAACGCCGATCATGTCTTTCATTGCAGAGATTTTTTTG
>JANWIU010000057.1 GCA_025449725.1 Pseudobdellovibrio sp. | reverse complement strand
ATCCGCCGACTTGAAATGCGGTTTGCCCTGCCAATGGTGCTTCACCCTGACGGAATCCGGCTTCACTGTAAATCATTATACGTTTACCGTCCTTCGTCGTGTGCATGATAAATTCAAATCCGATTCCACCGCCGAACCCGTAACCTAAGGCCTGGCTTTTAGGGTCAACCCTCACTCCGGCCGGCACCGTTCGCAAATCCAAATAGTTATAACTAAGGTTTCCAGAGCCCCATAAATAAATATTTAAACCGCGCTCTCCGCGCTGAACAGGATAAATCGAAAGCCCGATTTCAGGTTCAATTGAATAAAAATCGTAATCCGTAAAAAAAGTTGTGCCGTTTTTAATAAAATTCTGACTGCCTAAAGACTGATTAATTCGCGCACGGTAATAGTAGCGAAAGAAGCCACTGCCGCTGTCCACAGAGAATTCCAAACCGTGCCCGGCACTGCCTTCTGAAAACGAAGTATTGGCAGGGCCCGTGTAACTGGTCAGTGTTACTCCGACTTTTGTTGAACGAAAAGTACCGCGCGATCTCTGCGCAAATGCATCAGAGCAAACGATGATAGATAATAAAAATGCGGCAGCGAACAAACACCTCATACCTTAAATCTAAACTTATCAATTCATTTATTAAAGTCTAAGAATGAAAAAATCGAAAATACCTTCATAATTCCTTCACAATTGCCGGCTCTACAATGACGAAAATTATGATTATGTTGCTAAATACACTCATTCTAGTCCAGTTTTAAGACAGTTTTATTTGCCCCTAACTTTTGTAGTACAACAAAGGCGCGGAGGTGCTAAAATAGCGAGATATAGTAAACTGGTTTATTATCAAGGAGCGATAATGAGACGAAATATAATATTCAGTATTGGTTTGGGATTGGCTTTCGGTGTAATAGGTTTTAGCTGTAGCCGCAGTTCAGATAGCGGTGGTGCCGCAGCCTCTAAAAAACTCTACATAGCGACAGGCTTATGTTATAGCGGAACTGGCTTCACTGCACCTGCTGTAACTGACGTTGGCCAGATTATTTCAAGCTTGGACATTTCTTCACGGCAATATGATGTAATTCATGACTACGCCAATCTTTCTGATGAAGATGCTGATACTTATCCAAATGGTATCACTGATGGCGGAGACGGATACATTTACGTAGCCGTTGAAAATCCTTCTTCAACCGGTAACAGAAGAATCGATAAAATCTTAAAAACTTCTTTTGGCTCTAAAGCTGTATGGCAGACAAATACAGTAGACTTAAGCGGATCTGTTGTAAGAGGTATTTCTCGTGCGGCTGACTTAGGTATTTTGGTAGGAACAACTACTAATGTAGAGCGATACGATGCCACTCCAACAAATAAAAAAGTTGATGTGAACGTTTCCTGGGGTGAAAACAATTTGGGCCCTTGTGCTACCAACAATACTCAGATTACGGACTTAATCGCATTACCCAAAGCCGTATCTACTGATGAGGTTGGTAAATTTATTTACTCTCACGCAGCAGCCGGCCAAATGGATATTGGCGTAATCAGTATGCAAGGTTCGAATACAGTACCTCATTGCTTGGCAAATGCGCCGGGCGGTGCCGCTGCTGTTCTAACTGCTGCAACCAGCGCAATTACCGGTCTCACTACACTTGGGGCAAATGCCACACCTACTTCGATCGTTTTTGTTCCTACTGGAGCAGGCACTGGAAAACTTTTAGTAGCTTACGCATCTTCAACAAATACTGCGGCCACAATCAATAATGCACTTGTTATGTATGATTTCACCGAGAATACAGTAGCCGGTGAAACGGCATCACTTTCGAACGGAAAAATCCTTTACGATAACATCTCTTATTTCTTCGGTGTTTCGGCTATGGCTTACGACAGCTCTTCAGGATATCTATACGTTGCGTCTTCTAATTCACTGAACTTGGCTCCGGTGGGATACAACATTGAAAGATTTGCGGTTGATCTAAACGCTCCGACTGCAACTCGTATTGCGGACGATGACAGTTCTTCGTTTGAAGAATCAAATTCTTTCAACAACTGCGTTACTTCAATGTTCGTAGCTGACTAGGTTCTCCAGATCATTGAAAAACAAAAAAAGCCAGGTTTACAGCCTGGCTTTTTTTATTCTAGATTTTGTTTTTAATAGTTTTTAAATGCAATCCCGGTAACAACCGGAATCCAACTAGTAATTCTGATTCTTAATCAATTCCGCAATAACCGATTTCAATTTTTCAATATCAAAAGGCTTTTTAATGTAATCAGCGGCACCGACTTCGCGCGCTTTTTCGTAATCTTCCGGCTCTGCCTGAGCAGATAAAAAAACTAATGGAAGCTTTTTCAACTCCTGGTGCTCTTTCATCATTGCAGCCAGTTCAAATCCGTTGATCCACGGCAAACCGATGTCCATTAGAATCAAATGAATATCTTTTTCTTCGTCTAACAGCGCCGTTAGCTCTGCAGAATCAGCGGCTGTCAGCGCCCCGTAACCTTCTGCTTCCAGAATACGTTTTAAACTCAAGCGCTGAGTCTCATCGTCTTCGATAACTAAAATATTAACCGGATGCATTTTCTTTTGGGCACCGCGGAATTCATTTAAACTTACAACAGGCTGTTCAGACATTCTCTGTTTTGTAAGTCTTTCGATTTTTTTAATTAAGTCTGCGGTGATAAATTTTTTCGCCATTAGTGGGCCTCATCGTTTGCTTCAAGCCATCGCTCACAATCAATTGCGGCCATGCACCCTGTGCCCGCCGCTGTGATCGCTTGTCTGTAGTTCGGGTCTTGAACATCACCTGCGGCAAATACACCTTCGATATTGGTGTATGTCGTGCCCGGTTTTGTTTTTAAATATCCGGCTTCATTCATATCAAGAACGCCGTTAAAAAGTTTTGTATTCGGCTGATGGCCGATAGCAATAAATAATCCCTGAAGCTTCATTTCGTTCACTTCGTTGGATTTCATGTTTTTCAATTTAATACCGGTAACAGATTTTCCGTCTCCGATAACTTCTTCAACTGCAGCATAAGTCAGGAATTCAATCTTAGGATTCTTTCTTGCACGATCAATCATGATCTTTGAGGCGCGAAAGTTATCCGATCTGTGGATCACATAAACTTTACTTGCAAATCTTGTCAGGAAGTTGGCCTCTTCCATCGCTGTGTCTCCACCACCTACAACACCCACTTCAACATTTCTGAAGAAAGCACCATCGCAGGTAGCGCAAGCAGAAACTCCGCGGCTCATGTATTGTCTTTCCGAAGGAAGGCCCAAATACTTCGCGCTGGCGCCAGTAGAAATAATGATAGTTTTCGCAAGGTATTCTTCTTTGCCAACAGTCACTTTGAAAGGACGTTTGCTTAAATCTACTTGCGTAACATTTTTGGTAATAAATCGTGTTCCGAATCTTCCTGCTTGCTTCCGCAAAGTCGCAATTAATTCAGGGCCGGTAATCCCATGTTCGAAACCGGGATAGTTTTCGACATCGTTAGTAATCATCAATTGACCGCCGGCTTCTTCACCCTCAATCATCAAAGGCTCTAAATTTGCCCGCGACGTATAAAGTGCAGAAGTTAAACCTGCCGGTCCGGAACCGATAATAATAACGTTTTCGATACTTTTAGCTGACTGATTTTCTGACATATTTCCCCAACACTAAAACAAGCAATCTCGAATGAAAAATCTTAACCTATCTCTAGGTGTTTTCAATATATTCGATTAGGCGCCCAGCAACAACTTCGGGATTTTCCGCTCGATCGCTCAATCGAGGGTGACTATGGGCCGGGAGCAGGTCCGTTTGCATATAAGGTGGGCTAAACAACAGCACTTCCGGCAGTGACTTTTTATTGAGATTTGAAGCAGTTGTTTCGTTTGAATTAGCCTGCTGTATTGCCCGTTCGGCCTGAATCGTGCTGACAAGACCTTTTAAAGCATGCTTCGCAGCAGAGTAGCTACTAGCGCGAGGATCTGCCTTGTCTTCTGCCACTGAAGAGCCGATCAGAACAATTTTTTTAAGTTTCGGCCAGGCTTCCGGCTTTGCCATAATAGAATGAAGCAATTCCGCCGGATATAAAAAGCTGGTTTGCAAAGACCACTGATGATCGCTCCATTTTTTATCTTGAAAAAATCCAAATGGGCCGCCACCCGCAAAATAAATTAAATGAGTGGGCCCGAATTCTTTTAGCTGAGATTCAAATTCAGCATTGATCCCCAGTTTTGAAAAGTCCTGCGGAATCAACTGTGTATTTTGTGAAACCTCTCCTGTTTTCAATAAAACTTTCCGCGAGCTAATTAAAAATTCCGCCTGCGGCTTTTGCTTCAGAAGCAGCTGGTAAGTTCGCCAGCCCAATCCTCGACTAGCCCCCAGCATAATGAATTTTTCATTCAAATTGGACATCGGCACATCCTATACTATTCTTACGAAGATGCCAAAAGTAAGCATTCCACAAAAACAAATGACGATAGACGTTGAGGCCGGAAGCAATTTAATGAGCGCCTTGATTGCGGCCGGTTTGCCGGTGGCTTCTTCTTGTGACGGCGACGGCATTTGTAGCATGTGCCGCGTTCGCGTGACTTCCGAATCCGGGAGCGCCCCCGGTGACGCTATTAACTCCCCGGCTTCTTTTGAAACTGATAGTTTGAAACGAAATAAATGCGCGCCCGACGAGCGCCTCAGTTGCCAAATCGAAGTCCGCGGCGACATCACAGTGAAAACAAAATACTGGTAACACCCGGGTTTAATTCTTTCATGTCGGTCCAACCAAGCCTCACGGAGTCGGACGAGAAAAACGTCTGACTTTCAAACTCAGACGTTTTTCTCGTCTGAAACCCACAGGTAAAAATTGCGTCATAAATTCAGAAAGTTTAGACTTAGCGAAAAAAACTTATCATGACTCACTTAACTAATTTTATGTAATTTATTTCTATACCTTGCCGAACAAATATTTTTTCAAACGTCGTCTGAAAATTGGTTTCAAGATAAGGCCCGCCCTCTTTATACAAATCTAAACACTGAAATTCT
>JANWIU010000056.1 GCA_025449725.1 Pseudobdellovibrio sp. | reverse complement strand
GTCAGAATGTGCCGCGCGATTCGAACGGTGCGGTTCGTACTCTACGGCCGGCTCCAAATGGTGCTCCGAACACAATGGTGCTGGACACAACTGCAGACTACTGTGACCGGATGAGAAAAGCCGCGTGCCGTGCTGACAGTAGTTGCTCTCAAGTATTACGCCAAAGCGAAGAGGCAGGGACGGCACGGCTAAATTTGCGCAGCAGTGCTCCGCGCTTTCAATTTCCTTCTGGCGCCGTTGCGAGTGACGTGATGAGACGGGGAATTAATGAAGGAATGTGTTTAGAATCGTCAGTGGCTTCTGATGGTTTTGACCCGCGTCTTGGAGTCAGCGTCAATCAGTTGCTGACCAAAAATGCGATGGCGCCGAACTGCCCCGATTGTCAGAGAGAAAGCAGTATTCGTGCGGTGTTTCCGCGCTTTAATGGCAACATTGCGGCCATTCTTGATAATTATGCAAGCGTCGATCCTATGAGTGAATTTATGAAATCTTGTCAGCGCGTTCAGATTCCGCGCGAACAGAGGCCAAGAATTGTTTCTGTGAATCCGTCGGATTTCAGCCGCGAATTGGATAGGCCGAATCCAGAGCCGATCGGCATTAATTACAGCGCCAGCATTTTTGATTACTCCAGCGAAGATGTGAGAAACTCTTACGATGCACCAGGAACAACACGAAGTACTGAACGGCCACTTCATTATTCATTGCTGGTAGGAAAGCGCTACAATTGTAGTTTAGGAGAAGAAGAGTTTATTCTTAGAAACTCGTGGGGCAAAGGCAGTTGTGAATTTGACCGTTCGAAATATGTTTCTGTGCCGAAGACTGACGGTCGTATTACAAATTTCGAGCAAGACAGTTTCGCCTGTATAGCTCAATGCCGGCCCGGTGTTCACTTCCGAATGTGTAACGAAAGATGCGTCAATCAAAGCACTCAGGCGAAGGTTGCGCTTCATAATCCGCCCTATTACTGCGAAGACGGTCTTTATGTCGTTCGTGCCAGCACGCTTGTGAGAGCCTCACACAGCGGGAACCGCCTTGAATAAACTTTTGATTTTTGTTTTGTTAGCTTTACCGTTAGTAGGTTTCGCAGCCGGGCTTCCGTGCTATCCTGCCGCACACATGACCTATCTTTATAAAATGAAGACAACACCTGTTAAAAGTAAGTTCTGTGTGGACGTAAAGTCGAATTTTATTATTAATCAGGAATGCAGTGTAAAGTCTAATTGCATGGCCATGAAAAGACAGAATGTTCCGCTGAGTATATTAAATGCCAAGTCAGAGATGGGCAGTCCGGGCCATCGCACCTGTCAAATTTTAAAAGCGGTTCCGATAATTGTTAAATATAAAACCAAGGCCGAATGGGAGGAAACTTCTATTTGCCTGTTTCCGGACGATTCCTTCATTAATATTGATTACTGGCTGAAGTACAATATCAATCCGACTTAATTTTCATCCTTACGGTTACGGTAAGCAAAAGCGAACAGTGATATTAACGAAATTCCGAAGAAAACCCATACCCAAGCAGGATTCGTTTGATCCGGATGAGCCGCGCCTTCAATGCCGAAGTAGTAAATTGCAATCTTAATAACTATCATCGCCTGAAACAGGGCCCAACCGTATTTGAATAAATGCCAAAAGATTTTTTGTTCTTCTGTTTTTTTTACTTCAGGTTTTTTAATCTGAGGCGATTGGGTCCAATAATTATTAGATAGAAAATCCCTGATAACATCTTTCCAGGCCTGGTCGGCTGCTATTCCGTTTTTGATTTTTTCTTTCAGAAGACCTGCCGCATATATAGTAATATATTCTCTGCTCTCATGTGAAAAGTAGGATGTAAGATGCGCGGTCATATCAATCCAATAATGCTTTGCAATCACCGCTGCTTCAGGGTTTTCCGCCGCACAGTTTTCTAAAAACAATTGCTGATATTCTGTCTCTGTTTTCACCTCTGAATCTTTAACACAGACCGATAGTAAGGTAAATAAATTTACCGATCTCCAAAAAAGTGTATGATATTCGGGTGCCTAATACAGTGACGAACACTAACCCGTACATTCAAGTTTTTCTTTCGGTTTTTCTTGGCGGCATTATCGGCGGTCTGACTTATTTGTTTGTCATGGCGTTGGAGTCTATCAATCAGGCTCAGGTAAATCTAAACCTGAATGTTCCGTTTCACCTGGCGTTGGCGCCGTTGGTTTTGGGATTAATTATCCTTACACGTAAAAACACGCTCTACTTTCCGCAAAAAGTGAAAGACTTAAATCTTGAAGTCACCTCACATTATTGGTCCCGGATTATGGCGCCTTTTCATTTTATGGCTCCGCTGTTGGGGCACGCTGCGGGGATGAGCCTGGGCAGAGAAGGCGCAGTTGTATTATTTTCTTCCGGTTTGGTGCGAACACTGAAGCTTTCATATTCTTTCTGGGGGCCCGTGCTGTCTTCGATAGGTTTTTCGAGCATCATCGGAAACTACTGGGTTGCGCCGGTCTTTATGTTTGAATTTTTTCCGCTAACTACAGGTATGCAGAAGCTCTGCGGGTTTTTGGGAGCAGCAGCGGCTGTGCTTGCCGGACAACAACTGGGAATACCGCATTTATTTTTACCGCCTGAAATAAAAGACGATCTGGGGTTTTTTGCAAAATTCGGATTGTTTATGGTGCTGGGCTTATCGGCGGGATACGTTATGCGCTACTATAAAAAAATTCACGGCTTGTTGGAAGCCCGGCTCAAAACATCAGGCGTTGTATTTCAACTACTCCTATCAATTGTAGTCGCAGCGTTTTTATATTTACCGGAATTCCGCATGTATCAGAGTCTGGGATTGGCTCACATAAATGATCTGGCTTTAGCCAATATGTCGCTTCACAACTGTATTGTAAAACTGGCGTTCACTGTTGTTTGCACCAGCTTACCTTTCCTGGGCGGCGAATTTATTCCGTTGGTTTTTGCCGGAGTTAACCTGGGAGGGGCCGTATTTCAAAGCTTCGGAGCCAACCCGGTTTTGGGGGCAGCGACTGGTGCTTTTATACTATTTGGGGCCGGAAGCCGTTTAAAATGGACCGCTTTTTTCTTAATGACATCCTTAATGGGCTGGAGCTGGATGTTGTGGATTTTCTTTGTTTTAACAATCTCTTTAAGTTTCGCGGGTGAAGGCAGTCTCTATAAAAAGATTAGTCAAAAGTTTTGACACCGTGACCGGGTAAATTTTATAAGCCTTTGCTTTTAATTGAGTTTTGACCCTGTGTATTATATAAAAGTTTCACCTTGAAGGGGTGAACAATGAAGACTTTTGTTAACTTAGTAAAAGTATTATCTGTAGCAGCGCTTGTATCTTCTTGCGCATACGAAAACGATCCGGGATTAGCTCCAAAGGCAGATCCAAATGCAAAACCAGCAGTAAATGATCCGTATGCGAATCTAAATGCTCCCGCGCTATTGCAGGCAAAATATAAAACTTTAACGGCTGATTGTTCAATAGAATCAAAATTAGCTGAGGCATCTGATGATGCTGCGGCTGAAACTGAAGCGACTACGCCCGCGCCGGCTCCGCCATCAACTCCGCCAAAGCCAGTTGACGAGCAAGGTGCTAGAACAATCATTAACTGGGTTGACCAACAAAAGGTTGATGCTGAGTTAAAAGCAGAAGTTCCAACTCAAATGGTTTTAGAAATCAAAGCTGCTGACCAACAAACAGTTGAAAGCACAGTTACAGTTAAATTGGCTTCTAAGCCGGTTGCGTTTGTTCCTGATGAAACTAAAAAAATCGGAACTGCAGTTTATGTTTTAAAACACAGCCCGAAAATGTCAGCTTCAGTTACATTTACAATGGCCGGCAAAAACGCAGTTGAGTTAGACCCAACTGATGTTGAAATTGCCGAAGGCATTAAGTTAACAAAAGTATTGGCTAGAACCGGTGCTGACCGCGAAAAATTGGTTCACACATTAGCATGTGATCTTAAAGGTGAAGTTACTGATAAGCCTGAAGCTCAAGGTCAGTGGTTAATGGTTGATTGCAGTAAAGCAGCTGCAGACTACGATAGCAAACCGGCCGAAAAAGCTATCTACGCTACGAACTGCAAAAAGGAAGAGTCAGCTCCTCCTGCAGCACAACCGCCTACTAAGTAATTTAAAAATTACATTTCGATTAAAAAAACCCGGTGATCCCGGGTTTTTTTATTTTACGACAACATACTTCACGGTCAGATTAAATTTAACATCAGAATGTTCACAGTCTTCGTCATCATTATCGCCGATCGATACAAACTTAAGAGCATGTTTCGTTCGCCCTAAATCGACTGCCATCAAACGTTTAAATAATTCGGAAGAATAACTCATGTTAATGTGGCCGGCAGTGTCTGTGTCGGGCCAAGTACATTCTCCGGTCGGTGCACAGAAGACGCCCTCTTGTTCTTTGTCCCAGTACATGCCGGCGATATTTGACCAGTTGTATTCCAAAAGACCATGTCTTGATTCTAACTGTCCTGAAAAATTGTAGGAACTGGCGATAACAGAATTGTTAAATGTTAACAGGAAGTGATCATCATACAAAAATTCTTGTTCATTGAATGACAGCTGCACGTCGCAAATGACGGCGCCCGGCTCCAGCTCCAAAAACTTTTCGTCTTCGATACGCGCTTGAAAATATTCGTTCTCTCTTGCTAAATTTCCGTTCTTTTCCCATTCGCATGTATAAGTTGGCTTTGCGAAGTTATAAGCTTTTGTTAAAGATTTTTGAGTTGCATTGGCACAAGAGTCTCTTACGAATCCGGTATCAGGAGGCTCAGGCGCGCCAAAGACGCCAATGGAGGTATCAATTTCTTCCATTTGTACTTTGTTACAACCAAATAAGGTCATAGCTCCCAGTAAAATTAAAGATGAAATTTGCTTTTTTGAGACGTGCTTCAACTAATCCCCCTGCAGTATTTGATGCAAAGCAGAGTCCTACCCGGGAGGCGTTTAAGTCTTTACAGCCGAAAACAAAATAGACATCGTCCATGGAAAATACGAAAGTTATCATTTTGAGAATGTAATTCTCAGTTAGAATTAAATAGCTAACGACATCTGCAAGACCTAAGACCTGCGTCCAAAAAAGGTTTGGCAGCAGGCAAAAAAATTGAAATCACCTAGTGCCCGTTAGATAATTAAAGCAGGAGCCCTTCATGCAAATCATACGTATTTTTGTTGTTGCGTCGCTACTTCTATTTTCATCATTCAGCAAAGCTGACGGTGTCAGAACCTGGATTAATTTAGACGGCTTGGAATCTGCCGGCCGTTACGATGATATTGTTTTTACTCCTGCTATGACCGGCTTTGCTGTCAATGCTAACGGCCAAATTTACAGAAGCCAAAATGAAGGCCAGTCGTGGTCACCGATTTTTCGTGATCAAGGTGTGTACATGCGCGCGATTGATTTTCTTGATAACGGCCGCACAGGGTTTGTGGGCGCACTTAGACGCGATAAATTTTTTCGCACGACAGATGGCGGCAACACGTGGATAAATATTTCAGATAGACTTCCGGGTCACCACAGCATTTGCGGATTAGATCACATCGGTTCAAAAGTTTTTGCGGTAGGAAACTACCAGCTCACTTCGGCGCAGCTTTTCAGGTCAACAGATTCAGGTGAAAACTGGGAACTGATCGACTTAAGTTCTCTTGCCAGTGGATTAATTGACGTAAAATTTCTATCTGCAGATATGGGTTTCATCGCAGGAACCCATCGTACAAAGGGCGCTGTCATTCTTAAAACAACAGACGGCGGAACATCGTGGGCACAGGTCTATCCTGCTGCCAACGCCACTACTTACCCAACAAAGCCTGCCGATATTTTATGGAAGCTTGATTTTGTGAATGACCGTGTGGCTTACGGCTCGGTTTATTCAGCGACTGATACGCAATCAAAAGTTGTAAAAACCACCGACGGCGGCCGTACTTGGCAAACGCTGATCGTAGATGCCGCTAAAAACTGGGAGCTTGAAGGCGTAGGCTTTATTGACGAAAACACGGGATGGACGGGTGGCTACGGGGCAGGCTCTCTAATGACAACCGATGGCGGGCAAACCTGGGTTCACCGGAATGACGGCGGCAACTTCAACAGACTCTATTTTATTCGTCCTGGTACCGGCTTTGCTGCCGGGGGTGGTATTTTTTCGCTGGGTGAAGACAGCTCTCGTTCGCCGGCCTCTGTACGGCCTGTCGTGGCGAAGGAGTACGTTGTTCCGCATACAACTCATATTAAAAAATCGGCTGGCGTCTGTGTAGAGCTTGACCGTGATACTCACGTAACGGTTCGTACACTTGATAAAAATGGCGGGTTTATTGACGACCAAGGAAAAAATAATTTTGCACTGGCGCACGAGCCAATGGCTAAAGGCGAGCATTGTTTTGACCCCAAGAAAACTTACAAGCTGAAAGACGGCACCTATTACCTGCAATTCAGAACGAACGAGCGTATTTTTGCTCGCAAATTCAAACTTAGAAGTAACAACTATTTGGCAGTTAAGTAGAAATTTCACGGTGCTGGAAACAGCCTGAAATCAAATGTAGAATCGCCGCTGTGAAGGCGGCTTTTTTTATTCTTTTTTATCTAGTTACATCCGTTGCTTTAGCGGCTGCCCCCCAGGGCGACCCTGCTTTTATTAGTCAGGCGTGGTACTTAAATACCATCAAAGCACCGCAGGCATGGGACTTGGTACAAGATGCCAGTGAAGTAAAAATTGCAGTCATCGATATGGACTTCAACTTAAACGATGAAGACCTTCGAAATGTTTTTGATCACAATCTTTCAAAAGATTTTTCCGGTAGCGACTTCAGAAAAGTAACCGCTGATGGTGAATCTTCTCAGCACGGCACTCTTGTTTCAGGATTGATTGCAGCCGACGGGCTCAACGGATACGGAAGTACAGGCATTGTTCGCCGAGGTTCTTTAATTGCGATCAATATTGCTCCTGTAGGGCCGTTAAAAATAAATATAGGTGAGGCCATCAGGTACGCGGTTGATAACGGCGCGAAAGTCATTAACGGCAGTTTTGGTTACCGGCCTTCTGTTGATGAGATTAATAATTTAAAAGCAGCGGTGGGATACGCCAGAAGTCATGATGTCGTTTTACTTTTCTCTGCCG
>JANWIU010000055.1 GCA_025449725.1 Pseudobdellovibrio sp. | reverse complement strand
TTTTTAATTGGCTTCGGCGGCTCCGGTTTTGGCGGCTCCGGTTGAGGTTCCGGCTTAGGCGGTTCCGGCTCTGGCTTAGGCGGTTCTGGTTCCGGCTCTGGCTTCGGTGGCTCTGGCTCCGGAATAACCGGTGGGATCACCGGCGGTTCTATCTTTTTTTCTTCAACAATCAATTTCGCAATTCGCGGAGGCTCTTCAACCGGCTTTTTGGGAACCAGTTTTTCCTTCGGAATTAAGAAGAAAATTAAAGACAACACCATATGAATAATAAACGAGGTGACCAAGGCTTTTTTGATCAGAACGTCAGGGTTTAAAAGTTTTTTAGATTCCAGTTCCACAGTGGAAGGAACGTATCTGAAATAAAGTTGGGTATTCTCGTTGATTTCAACCCGCAAAACATCATAGTGAGAAATCTGAATTTGAATTGTATCCTGGTCTTCACGCATTCGCTTTTCAGCAACCAATTGCTGGCGTGAAAGGTAATCGGCTCCACGAATTGCGAAAACATCCAGATTTTTTGGAACAGTAAAGACGGCCTCATTCAGTTCATATTCGCTTAACACCCACGTAAATGGCATGCCCGGAATATGAAGAGAATCATCGTAACTGGGCCCTACGGTAATCGTATCGCGATAGCCGAATTCATCAACATCGAAAATTTGCTTATTCCATAAAACCAATGCTTCAATTTTTTTACTGATATACTTGCTTGAACCCGGATGATACTTAGCCATTTCTTCAACAAAGTGCTTGTCGACGACGGCCATGATATCAGCTTGGTTTCTGGTGTTCTCTAAACGGTCTTCAACATGAAGGGCGATCTTAGATAAGGTGATCTCTGCCACTTCATCGTTAGACTTAGAATATTTTTTGCCTAAGTCTTTAAGCTCTTCCATTTTAACTTCAGGAATTTCTACCTGAATTGTAATTTTACCGGCCCGGATATGTGAGCCTGATCCGATTCTTGTTCGGCCTTCAATTTTTACGTTGTCGACAAACGTGCCGTTTGAAGAACCCATATCGGTGACGTAAAATTTTTCAATGTCGACGTCCAACCGTAAATGCTTACGCGAAATGGACTTATCCTGAATAACTAAATCGCAATCGTCTTCACGGCCAATAACGATCACATGATGCTTAAAAGTATTTTCGTAGAACTGGTTTCCATCCTGAAATAGGCGAATTTTATATTCAAATAACTTTATTCGCCCGAGATCTTCCATCTACAATATTTCTTCAATCCAAGGATGCAATTTAGCATATTGGCGGCGGTTGGTTGGAAGCTTTGAAGATAACTGTGTATACAGTTTTGTGAAACCGAATTTTTTGTAAAGCGCCGCTAAGCCCAACTGACTTAAACCCGAATTTTTATCCTGCTGTTGAGCCACCTTAAAGTAGTTCTTCGCCTTTTCAAAATCCAGGCTGTACATTTCAACAACGCCAAGTAAGGCCGTACCTTCTGAATCTCCCGGTTTCATTTCGACGTAGCGGTTAAATGCCAACTTCGCCATACCGTAATCCTGGTTTCGTAAATAAATAAGCCCCAAATCTTTTACTAAATTCGGCTGATCTGCTTTATCTAGCAATGCTTTACGGATTTTCTTAATATCAGGAGTCATCTTACCTGCAGGCTTACGGACATTCACTTCATCAATTGCCTCATCCACGATGTAGTCGCCATTTGATCTACAACCTTTTACGAATAGAGTAAAGACTTCGAATTTTTCAGCGTTACTAAGGCAAAGCTTAAAATAATTATTTGCTTTAGAACGATAGTCATCTGCCTGAGCTTTTACAGCAGCCTTATACTGGGCCACCACATCCGGAGTTAAACCTTGCGGAATAGGCACTTGCCCTAAGAAGTCCGCGAATTCCCGGTATGACTGGCCCAATTCATACAGGGCCCCAATAACCCATTTACCGTTACCGTAAGTAATAACCCGGTCATAAACGCTATTAAGAACTTTTAATTTTTCACCTTTTACTTTAGTAACTTCATTGTCGTCGCCACGGCCGAATTGAATCTGTTTGTAATCTTTCAAAGAATCGCCCGCCCGTAAATACAATGAGTGCGCCGCAATCGTGCGTTGATCTTCGGTTAGCGCCGGGAACTTCAAAACTTTGTCAAAATAAGGACGGGAAGAAACTCTCTCACCTAATCTGACCAGACTTAACCCTGTATAGTATGTGGAATAAATATCCTGATTCGTTTGGCTTAACGCTAACTCATTTAACTGTTTCCATTTTTTACTTTTCGCCAACAGCTCAGCCAATTTGGTGAAAGGAACACCCATTTTTTTGTAGTGCTCATAGGCTGCAACGTAGTCACCCTGATTTTCACGAAGAATAGCGGCGCTCTTAACAAGAGTTCTGGAAAGTTCATCATTAGGATATTTTGCAATAAACTTTTCGAAGTAAATGGCAGCCCGGTCAAAGTCACCGCTTTGAATGGCGATTTGGCCCAAATCACCAACAACTTCTTTGGCGTATTTAGAGTCTGCATTTTTTTCCAGTAATTGCTCACCCGCTTCGTAAACTAAAGGATCTTTTTTAGTTTTCAAGCTGGTATAGGCTTCATAGATCGCTAAATCTCCTAGAGAGCTTCCGCTGTATTTTTGGCCCATAGCCAACAATTTTTTAGCATAATCGCGGCTGCGCGGATCACCGACTTTATTTTCAATAGTTCTGAACTGAGCCTGCTTGACGATTTCTGAAATCTCATTCTTAAATTCAGCATCAGCAGACGCCGGAGAACGGCCGCTTAAAATACCCTGACCAAACTGAATTAAGCCTTTGTAATCTTCGCGCTGATTGTAAGTATCAAGAATTAAGTTAATCGCCATCTTAGCTTTTGGATTATCAGGATTAGCAGCAATAAACTTTTGAAATTCAGTGACGGCCAAATCGAACTTGCGCTCATCATAGTAGATTTTCGCAATATTAAACTGAATGTCTTTTGCAATTGGATCTGCCGGATTCATTTTAATGAATGTTTTACCCATATCGCCGTATCCGGTACGGGATTCTTCAACTTCTAAGCTGGATAGCTTTTCTTGATTCAACAGAGCTTCACCGTAAGATTTTATTGATGACTGCAAAAGTCCGGGATTGTTCTTACGTTTATAACCTTGCTCATAAAAATAACCGGCGCGCGAATACTGATTCAGCTTAAAATAGATTTCCGCAAGGTTTGTCGCGATATCGGCATAGTATCTTCCGCGCGGAAACAGCGTTAAGTAGTCTTCGTAAACTTCCGCAGTTTGCTTCAACATGTCGTTAGAATTTGCCTCTAGCGCCTGCTTATTCATCGCCGTACTTAAATCACGAATATAGATTTCAAAATTATTTTCAGCTGTTTTTCTTTCAGCAGCAGAAACCGTACTGGCGTTTCTTAATTGCGACATTGTCGTTGTAATAGGTTTCACAACCCGTGAAACGTTAAATGGAGCTTTTGATTTTTTGTATGCTTCGTAAAAGCTGTTGATTGCACCGACTTTAACTTCAAGTTCGTACGATAACTCAATCAGTCTTGCGAATACCGGTACGGCTTGTTCTGGCTTATTCTTTAACATCAATCGCTTGCCGAGCTTTCCTAAAAGTTGAAGCAACGAAACGCGGTCAGGTGCAAGGCTTTCAAAGTAGATGGCCGCGTTCTTTCTTTCTTCAGTTTGCTTTTCCATTTCGGAATAAGGCCAAACAAGTGCAATTAAAGCATCACGGCGAATATCGGTCATTTTGAATTCATCAGAAAGATTCTGGTCAGATCCTGCTTTAAAATCGACCAGCAAAATACTTTCAAAAATACTTAATGCTTTATCAAATTTATCTTCTCGAATGTAACAGAAGCCCATTTTGTATTTCGCAAATGGAATATACGGGTTGTTTCCCCGATCGACAATTTTTTGATAGATTTCCTGAGCTAAATCGTACTGCTTCTTACGTTCAAAGAAGTAGTCTCCTAATCGCAACTGACTCTCTTCCCAGAATTTTGATTTAGGAAAATCTTTTGTAATACGAACAAAAGCATTAACCATGTCTTCGATCTGCCCAAGCTCTCTATAGCTGGTTGCAATATTGAAGTAGGCCTTATCTACATAAGGATCTTTTGGGTAATTTTCGGTAAAGCGTGTGTAAGTTTCAATGGCCAGCTTTTTGGCTTTTTTGCTGGGCCCCATATCCAGATCTTCTGCATTCTTCTTCGGATTTTTTAACTTTTCTTCTTCGTAAAGCAATCGGCTTTTTTCATGATATAAGTCGGCTAATACAAAATACAGATCCGGCAAAAAGGAAATGTCGCCGGATTCCTTCATTTTGGATTTCGTAATGTTGATCGATTTTTCAACGCTGCTTAAATCTTTTCGAATTTGAAAAACTGTCAGCTTGGATTGCGCATTAACAGAAAAAGAAAACAATAAAACTATTGCAGAAAAGAAGTAGAGATTACTTAGACTTCTGGCACTGTGAAGTAACCAGGACACGAAGATTTTCAATTTCATCTAACCACACTTCTCCCTTATACAACCAGTATAGCCTGTCAAAAGTGATTAGGGGAATAGGCTCAGGTCTATAGTTCAGCTCTTTATCTGATCTTCTGATTCTTAGACTGTCCACCCGTGTCTGATAGTCCAGGAAGTTCACTTGCTCATTCCAATCCAACAAGTCGTTTGAGGACTTGCGCAGTTGATCACGGATTTTAAGACTTAAAATGTCCTGCATTTGTTTGTCTTGTAACGCGACCTTTGTCTGCAGGTCTTCCATCAACTGGCCGTTGGTCCCCTTCTTCTTCAGCCAGAGAAAATCTTGACGAAGCCCACCGATGAAGTTTGAATAATTTTTTAAAGCCGGACGTTGAAGTGCAAGCTGCATGATTTCACGATTTTTACTTAAATCTTTGCGCATCTTTATGTCTTGAAGAGCTACTTTATATCTGCGATCAAACCGTTTTTTAATATCAAATACAGAATCGTAATGACATAGCTCTTTAAAAATAAGCATCTTCAAAATTTCTGTTTCAGGTGTACGGGACGAGTCAAAAAGTTTCGCATCGAGAGCCGTTAAAAGCCCCAATGCTTTCGAATAATGTTTTAAGTAGTATTTTGTCCAAGCGCGCTCTAGCAGAATAGAGCCCCGGTCATCCTGTTCAAACTGCAATGACTTAAGCAAATCAAAAGATTTTTGGAATTCGCCTTTTTCAAAAATAAGTCTGGCGAACTGACGCTTTGCTTTTTTTCTAAGGTAATCTGACGCCAGCTCATTGTTCATGAGGCCTTCAAATATTTTTAAAGAGTCTTCGAATCGGTCATTATAAAGTTCGTAAAGTGCCTTGTCGTAATCAAGACGAAACGCCCACTCAGTATTAGGAGTGATATATTGCTTAGATTGCGCTTCCCACTTAGAAAAATTTTGAGCTCGGTTGCTTTGAAAAAACAGATATCCAAGGAAACCTTTTAGCTCATTCGGAATCTTTTTGTTTTCAAAATTAATGTCTTGTTCGATGATCGTTTCACCAATGATAAACTCATCGTAAACAGCATTTTTTCGCAGAACTTCTTCCAATATAAAGTAAGATCTGATTGCCTGATTACTTAACGGAAAGATGTGCGTAATTTCATGCGCCAGCATCGTGGCAATGTAAGGATGACCGGTGCGAACTGCGATTTCGGCCACGGCTAAGTAAACTTCGGCTTTTTCATTGGCCTTTAAGCTTTTGACTTCTTGATTGAAGATCAGCTCAAGTGCTTCTTCAAACGTGCCCTGCTTCAACTGCATGTCAATCTGCTTCCAGAAGTCGTTTCTAACAGATTGGTATTCAAAAGGCTCGGCCTTTTCAAAAGGATTTTGTTCAAACTTAATTTGAGCAGAAGCCTGAAACAGCACAGATGAAATTAAGATGAGGGTTAAAAATCTAGTCACGGCTCCCCCAGATAAATGTAAAACCCAGGGATATTGTTAATTGATCCTGAATGTACTTGTTCTTACTGAAGAAGTGCAAGAAATCCACTGCAAATTTAAACCCGGTACCCGGAGAAAAATAGTAATCTTGTGCGAATCCGATTGAAACCAGCGGTGGAGTTTCAATTTTAAAACTTGCGGCCCCGGCAGAAAATCCAAAAAACGTCCTCGAATGAATAAGTGAAGAGTTAAAGAAAATGCTTTTACTGTAAAACGGAACCCAAGAGTAACCGGTTTTTGCCATGGCTTGCAGTACCGCAAAGTCAGCTTCAGAAGCTCCGTAGGATTCAATCAAAACGTTTTTTAGCGAAGATGGAAGTTCCGTAAAAGCATAAGCTGAGACAACTTCCCACGCGTGATTCGGTGTATAGTAATATAAATACGACCCGCCAAGCCCCAAATGTTTGTTAAATGCTCCGACCGGAAAGTAAGAGCCGGTCAGGCTCAGCTCATGTGAAGCCGGATAGAGCGGATTTAAAATCGGTTTCACTTCAGGAATATCATAGACATCTTTCGCCATCGCCGGCGCAGCTAATAAAAATAAAATAGAACAAATGAATATTTTAGTCTTCATCAAATTCTACACCTTTAACTACTTCGTCAGTAAAATTGTAAGTGAACACCAGGCCGATGGAAAGATTCGGGCGCAAGTCACTTTTTGTGAATACTTTGTACCTAACATCGAGTTTAAAATTGAAACCAGGTCCGCCGGCAAATCGCGAGATTATTCCGCCTTCAATCATATTACTGTTACCGTTGCGGTCAAATCTTGCGAGCCCCGCCCCTGCGACGAATGAAATGTCTCCGAAACGAATGCTTTCATTCTGGTAAAGATGCTTCATGTAAATAGGCGTATAAACAATACTGGTGCTGTAATAATATTTTAAAATATCAAATGTATCCGGAATCGCATTGTAGTCATTTAAAAGCCGGTCGGCTAAACCGGTGGATTGATTGGTAGCCGCTGCCACATTGAAGACTTCCCATGCCAGGTAATCGTTGTAGTAAGTCAGGTAGCTGGCGCCGAACGCGTGAAAATTATTAAAGTGATCCAAGGGCAAATAGGCATAGTAAAGACCGAGTTCCTTGTTCAAAATGTAAGGTCTATTCTGAATTGCATAGGTTTCGGGCCTAATCACAACTTCATTTTCTGGCGTTGCTGCTTCTTCGTCGGCCATCTCAGCAGCAGCAGCGGCGGCTTCGGCGTCCGCATCAGCCACAAAACCACCCGAGTTTTGCGCCAGAGTTGGCACTGCGAATAAGAAAAATAGAATCAGATAAGTGATTGATTTCACAACAAAAAATTAACACAGTTTCGTAAAATGTTTTACTTGGACCAAAACAATCTAGCCTTTAGAACTAATGCTCACATTGGAACCACTAAACCTGTCCTGTCCGGCAAGTAACCCTCTGATTTTGCTAGAAAATTTGAGGCCAAAGGTCACGAGCCTTGTTGTACTGAAAGTTAAGTTTTGATAGATTTGTATTTTCGATCAAGGAGATTCCATTGTCTGCCGCAACCCCAGATTATAAAAATACAATCCGCCTACCGCAAACCGACTTTCCTATGAAGGGTGATTTGCCGATCAACGAACCTAAAATTATCGCAAAATGGGAAAGCGAAAAAATTTATCAGCGCATTTTAGAAAAAAATAAAAATAATCCGGGTTTCACTTTGCCGGACGGGCCGCCTTACGCCAATGGTTCTATTCATATTGGCCACGCCTTAAATAAATCCCTAAAAGATTTCGTTATTAAATACAAATCAATGAAAGGTCACTTTGCTCCGTTTGTTCCGGGCTGGGATTGTCACGGTTTACCGATTGAGCATAAAGTTATGAAAGACCTGGCTGAAAAAAAACAGGTTAAGACCGATCAGGAAATTTTAGCACTTTGCCGCGAAGAAGCTTCGAAATGGGTGAAGCATCAGCGCGAACAGTTTAAACGTCTCGGCGTAATGGCTGATTGGGAAAATCCTTACCTGACAATGTCTAAAGAGTACGAAGCAGAAGAAATCAGAGAATTTGCGCGCGCCTTTAAGCGCGGCGTGATCTATCAAGGTGTGAAACCGGTTTACTGGAACTGGACACTTAAAACCGCTTTGGCAGATGCTGAAGTGGAATATCATGACCACAAATCTCCGTCGATTTTTGTAAAATTCGAAGTCACAGACAAAGCGACTTTACAAAAACTGGGAAATCCTTCAGAGAAAACGTCTTTCGTTATCTGGACGACAACCCCTTGGACATTGCCGGCAAATACCGGTATCGCTTTACACCCGGAATTTGATTACAGCGTTTTCAGCACTGAAATCAATGGCCAAAAAGAAAATCTTGTCATTGCGAGCGCTCTTAAAGAATATTTCGAAAAAGAAATCGGCCTGACATTAACTGAAAAATTTAAAGTTAAAGGTACAACTTTAGAACTAGGTAAAGCCAGACACCCTTTTATTGACCGCGATTCTATTATCGTGCTGGGTCTTCATGTAACTGCCGATGCCGGAACAGGCGCAGTTCATACAGCTCCGGGCCATGGTGCAGATGACTTTAAAGTCGGCCAAAAATATCACCTTCCGGTATTGAATCCCGTGGATGACGGCGGACTTTACACCGATGATTATCCTGAAATGAAGGGTACAAATATTTTCAAGGCGAATCCGTTAATCGTTGAAAAACTACGAACCTCTGGACACCTTTTAAAATTTTCTGAATTTGTTCACAGCTACCCGCACTGCTGGCGTTCTAAAACGCCATTAATTTTCAGAACAACTGCGCAGTGGTTTATCGGTATCGATCAGGAAGAATCACAAATCAGAAAAAATACTTTAAAAGCACTTGATTCAGTTGAGTTCTTCCCTGAATGGGGCCGCGCGCGCTTTCAAGCCATGATGGAAAACCGTCCTGACTGGTGTTTGTCCCGTCAAAGAATCTGGGGCGTACCAATTCCTATATTAACTTGTATCGCAACAGGAGAACCTCTTGCTGATGTCGATATTATGATGAAGGCTGCAGATCTTGTCGCAGAAGGCGGAATCGAGGCTTATCATAAGGCGGATGCAAACGCATTAGCAGGATCTAACTGGAAGAAACCGGCGAATGCTAAGCCTGAATTCGGAACAAAAGGATTCAAATTGGGCCGGGACATTTTAGATGTTTGGTTTGACTCGGGCGTTTGTCATGCAGCTGTTCATTCGCCAAATGCAGGCCATGGTTACAAG